>NZ_JAMOKH010000030.1:0-79098 GCF_023656585.1 Bacteroides sp. B1-V-101
TCGAACGATAGAAATCGCCAAGAAGTTCAAGCTGATAAGGACTAAAGGTCATGTCACTCTTTTTCATCTTTTATTCATTTTAGTTGATACTTATAGTAGTCAACCAAATCCAGGGTAAGACACCACATAGAGTTCTATCGATAATGTTATAGAGTTTATGTTCATGTCCAAACATGTTTTGAGTCAAATGATAGTCAATAGTATCTTAAATCTCCTCCTTCGGGAAGGAGGAGAATAGAGATAGAATCGACTTTTTAGTCTCCCCCCCAATGGAGATACTGCTGTTTGATTCATTTTTCATTCGATTTAGTAATGCTCAATGTTTCGTCTCACCTGACGTAGCGCCCGGCTTCAACTCTTTGCGGTGACAATAAAAAACTAAGTTCCGCCTATTATCACCCTATTGTCACCTCTTATTATCACCCTTACCATTCTAATTTGCAACGTATTAAGTCGTAAAAGTGACAAGTGACAATAAAAACGCTGCATAAAACGTTGTGACGAATAGCCAAAGGACGTTCAAACTCCTTGATTCGACAGACAGCAGCCCTTCACGTTCAGACCTTGATTTCGTCATTTCACCCGTCAATCTTTCCGCTTCATCTTTTCCCGATAATCACGGATAAGGATAGTCCGTAACTTTGTAACATGAAACAATAACACTGTAAAATCATGTTTAAAGCTATCGTACGTTTTTCGATCAGGAAAAAACTATTCGTAGGGTTAACCACCCTCTTCCTGTTTATCGGGGGAATCTATGCCATGCTGACGCTCCCCATTGACGCCGTGCCAGACATAACCAACAATCAGGTGCAGATTGTAACCGTATCTCCTACGCTTGCGCCGCAGGAAGTGGAGCAGCTCATCACCATGCCCATCGAAATAGCGATGAGCAACATCATGAATGTAGAAGATATCCGTTCCGTCAGTCGCTTCGGGCTATCAGTGGTAACGGTCGTCTTCAAGGAAGACGTGCCCACACTCGATGCCCGCCAGCTGATCAACGAGCAGATACAAACCGTATCCGGCGAAATCTCCACCGAACTGGGAACACCGGAAATGATGCCGATCACCACCGGACTGGGCGAAATCTACCAATACATATTGAAAGTAGCTCCGGGATACGAAGAGAAATATGACGCTATGGAACTCCGTACCATTCAGGACTGGATGGTGAAACGCCAGTTATCGGGCATACCGGGCATCGTGGAAATAAATAGTTTCGGAGGTTATCTGAAACAATACGAAGTGGCGGTAGACCCCGACGCCCTGTTTTCACTGAACATCACCATCGGCGAAGTGTTCGAAGCACTGAGCAGCAACAACCAGAACACGGGCGGAAGCTACATCGAGAAAGCAAAGAATGCCTATTACATCCGTTCGGAAGGGATGATCACCCGCATCAAAGACATCGAGCAGATCGTGGTAGCCAACCGGAACGGGATTCCCGTACACATCAGTGACGTAGGCGCTGTCCGCTTCGGCGCCCCCAAACGTTTCGGTGCGATGACGATGGACGGAAAGGGCGAATGCGTAGGCGGAATTGCCATGATGCTGAAAGGCGCCAACGCCAATGTAGTGACGCAGGAACTGGAAAAGCGGGTGGAAAAGATACAGCACTTATTGCCCGAAGGCATCAGTATCGAACCGTATCTGAACCGTTCGGAACTGGTCAACCGGAACATCTCCACCGTCGTCAACAACCTTATTGAAGGAGCCATCATCGTCTTCCTCGTACTTATTATCTTTCTGGGCAACGTCCGTGCCGGGCTGATTGTAGCTTCGGTCATCCCGCTGGCTATGCTTTTCGCATTCATCATGATGCGTCTTTTCAACGTGACCGCCAATCTGATGAGCCTCGGCGCCATCGACTTCGGTATTGTGGTAGATGGTTCCATTGTCATACTGGAAGGTATCCTGGCACATATCTACAGCAAGCAGTTCCGCGGACGGACACTAACCCGCAAAGAGATGGACGAAGAAGTGGAAAAAGGCGCTTCCGGTGTAGTCCGCTCGGCTACATTCGCCGTACTGATTATTCTCATCGTGTTCTTCCCGATACTGACTCTGAACGGAATCGAAGGAAAATACTTCACTCCAATGGCCAAAACCCTGGTGTTCTGCATCATCGGTGCCTTGATCCTGTCACTGACATACGTCCCTATGATGGCGTCGCTCTTCCTGAAACATACCATCGTAGTGAAGCCGACACTTGCCGACCGATTCTTCGAACAGCTGAACAAACTCTACCAGCGTTGCCTGCATGCCTGCCTGCATCACAAAGCACGCACCGTAGTCATTGCTTTTGCCGCACTGATCGGGTCCCTCTTCCTCTTCACCCGTCTGGGTGCCGAGTTCATCCCGACACTGGACGAAGGCGACTTCGCCATGCAGATGACCTTACCCGCCGGAAGTTCACTTTCGGAAAGTATCAAACTCTCCGAAGAAGCGGAAAAGACATTGATGGATCAGTTTCCCGAAATCAAGCACGTAGTGGCGAAGATCGGTACGGCAGAAGTCCCCACCGACCCGATGGCAGTGGAAGACGCCGACGTGATGATCATCATGAAACCTTTCAAGGAATGGACCAGTGCAACGAGCCGTGCGGAAATGGTAGAGAAGATGAAAGAAGCGCTCGAACCCCTCTCGGAACGTGCCGAGTTTAACTTCTCGCAGCCGATACAGCTCCGGTTCAACGAACTGATGACAGGTGCGAAAGCCGATATTGCAGTCAAGTTATACGGCGAAGACACGCACGAACTTTATCAGAGGGCAAAGGAAGCCGCCACGTATGTAGAGAAAGTGCCGGGGGCAGCAGACGTCATCGTAGAGCAGACGATGGGATTGCCTCAGCTGGTTGTCAAATACAACCGCGGCAAGATAGCCCGTTACGGCATAAATATCGAAGAACTCAACACGATTATCCGGACAGCCTATGCCGGAGAAGCCAGCGGTGTGGTTTTCGAAAACGAACGGAAGTTCGACCTTGTCGTACGTCTGGATCAGGAGAAAGTGGCAGACTTAAATCTGGACAAGCTCTTTGTGCGTACTTCCGAAGGCATTCAGATTCCGGTCGGCGAGGTGGCAAGCATCGAACTTGTCAGCGGTCCGTTGCAGATCAACCGCGACGCTACCAAACGCCGCATCGTGATTGGTGTGAACGTACGCGACGCGGACATTCAGCAAGTAGTGGCCAACATCCAGAAGACACTGGACAAGAACATCAAACTGCAACCGGGCTACTACTTCGAATACGGCGGTCAGTTTGAGAACCTGCAAAACGCCATCAATACGCTGATGATCGTCATTCCGGTAGCACTGATGCTGATTCTGCTGATCTTGTTTTTCGCTTTCAAGAACATTACTTATACATTGATGGTATTCTCCACCGTCCCGCTGTCACTTATCGGAGGTATCGTAGCCCTCTGGCTGCGCGGACTCCCGTTCAGCATCTCGGCAGGAGTCGGTTTCATCGCCTTGTTCGGTGTGGCTGTACTGAACGGTATCCTGATGGTGAACCATTTCAACGAACTTCGTAAACGAAATAAATATGCTATGACTACCAACCGAATCCTCACTCTGGGCACCCCGCATCTGCTGCGTCCCGTATTCCTCACCGGACTGGTCGCCTCGCTGGGATTTGTCCCGATGGCAATCGCCACTTCCGCCGGTTCCGAGGTACAACGCCCGCTGGCTACGGTCGTCATCGGCGGACTGATTATCTCTACCGTGCTGACTTTGCTTATCATTCCGGTATTCTACAAGATTGTCAACTCATTTGCTGTATGGAGACGTCCCGGAAGCAAGTTTTATCTGCCGTTCTTCGTCATCCTGCCGTTGTTGCTGCTGATTCCTTCTTTCGCCTCAGCGCAGCAACCGGAAGCGGTCAGTCTGGAACAGGCCATCGAGATAGCCAAACAAAATCATCCGAGACTGAAAATAGCCGCCAACGCCATCCGTCAGGCAAAAGCCACTCGCGGAGAGATTGTCGAGGCAGCTCCCACCTCATTCAGTTACTCATGGGGACAACTCAACGGAGAAAACAAGCAAGACAAGGAACTTGCCTTCGAACAGAGCCTCGGTTCGCTGCTGACTCCGTTTTACAAGAATGCACTGGTCAGCCGACAGGTAAAGACAAGTACTTATTATCGCCGGATGGTGGAAAAAGAAGTGATAGCGGAAGTAAAACGGGCATGGGCTTACTATCAATATGCCGCTAACCTCTGCTCCATGTACCGTGATCAGGACAAGATGGCGGAAGAGTTGAAACGTATCGGCGAAATACGTTATCAACAAGGAGAAATCACCCTGCTCGAAAAGAACATGATGACGACTACCGCCGCCGACCTGCACAACCGCTGGTATCAGGCACAAGAAGAGGAAAAGACGGCACTGGCACGTTTCCAGTGGTGCTGTTATGCCGACAGCCCGATCGTGCCGGCAGATTCGACCTTATCTCTCTTTTATACCACCCTTTCGGACGGTAATCTGTCCGAAGCGCATACCGGATACTTCCGGAGTCAGGCGGAAGAAGCGAAAGCAATGCTTCATGTAGAACGCAGCCACTTCTTTCCGGAGATCAGCATAGGATATACCCGTCAGGACATTCTTCCCTTGAAGAATCTGAATGCATGGATGGTGGGAGTCTCCTTCCCCGTTTACTTCCTGCCCCAGAAAAGCAAGGTGAAGCAAGCCAGACTGGCTGCTGCTTCGGCACAGATTCAGGCGGATGCCAACATCCGCGAACTTCGCAACAAGGTGATGGAGCTGGAAGCCTCTCTCCGGAGATACAACGAGAGCCTGCGCTATTATACTACTTCAGCTCTCAAAGAAGCGGAAGAACTAACCAAAGCCGCCAACCTGCAACTGCAACAGAGCGAAACGGGCATTGCCGAATACATACAGTCCGTGACGACGGCACGGGACATCCGGCGAGGGTATATCGAAACCGTTTATCAGTATAACATTGCCGCTCTGGAACATGAATTGTTTGAATAAGTGGAGAGTGGAGAGTTTTAATGAACAGTTTTCCTGTTAATATAGAAGATTATTTTGCAAGAGTACTTAATATAAAAAAGTTATGAGAAAGATATTTTACCCCATCCTTCTGCTCGCCTTAGTAGCTTGCAAGGGACAACAACAAACGGCGGAATCAGAGTCTGTGGCGGACCCTGCAACAGAAAGCGTGAATCCGGAAATGGGAAAAAACAATGGTCAAAGCGACGCCGATGCCACTGCACAGCCCGAAGTGGATGCAATCACTTCCGCTACTTCCCGCCCCAATCAGGTTTCGTTCAACGGCCGGATCGTCCTTCCGCCCCAACGGCAGGCAACCGTCGCACTGACTATCGGCGGAGTGATCAAAAACACTTCCTTACTCCCCGGACAACACGTTACCAAGAACTCTGTAATCGCCACTTTGGAGAATCCGGAGTTTATCACCCTCCAACAGACTTATCTGGACAGCCACGCACAAACAGAATATCTGCGTATGGAATACGAACGGCAAAAGAATCTCTCTGCCGAACAAGCGGCTTCGCAGAAGAAGTTCCAGCAAAGCAAAGCAGACTATCTTTCGATGAAAAGCCGTCAGGATGCCGCCGCCGCACAACTTTCGCTTTTGGGTGTGAATCCGGAAACATTGCTTCGGGATGGCATCCAGCCGCTTCTGGAAGTAAAAGCTCCTATCAGCGGATATGTGGTCAATGTAGCTATGAACATGGGAAAGTACATCAATCCGGGAGAAGCTCTCTGCGAAGTGATTGATAAAAGCGCACCGATGCTCTGCCTGACTACTTACGAGAAAGACCTTGCAGATATGCAAACAGGCAGTCCCGTACAATTCCGTGTCAACGGCATGGGCACACAGACGTTCAACGGCACGGTCATCTCCATCGGACAAAAAGTGGACGAAGTGAACCGCTCACTCGAAGTATACGCTTCCATCAAGGAGACGAATCCGCAGTTCCGACCGGGGATGTACGTCACGGCACATATCCAAAAACAATAATCTGCCGTGCACCGACAGCCATTCATCATGCATAATTCGTAATTAACCATTATCTTTGCAACATGGTACTGAAAGCTATCAATAAAGATAAGTATTTCCTGTCCACGGTCATCATCTCGCTGATGGTGGCTGTGCTCATTCATTTTCCGGAATCGGTCTCTCTCTTCGACCGTTTCGAAAGCCATTCGCTTTTCCCGGGAATGAAGTTTATGGATGTGGCAAATGAGATTCTGTTTACCTTCGTTTCGTTACTCATACTTTTCGCCATCAATACGCGCTTGTTCCATTTCAACCAGGCGTCCATTAAAATAACGGCTGCAAAGATTCTGCTTTCCTTCATCCTGACATGGATACTCAGCAATCTGCTGGGACAAGTGTTCGTCTTCCTGCACCGGACATTCGACATTCCCGCCATCGATGCGATGGTGCACCACTATCTCCATCCGTTGCGCGACTTCATCATGGCTTGCCTCGTCACCAGCAGTTGCTGCATCATCTACCTTGTCCGCCGCCAGCAACTGGTATTGATTGAGAACGAACAGTTACAGGCGGAAAACATCCGCAACCAGTATGAAGTATTGAAGAATCAGCTCAATCCGCACATGTTGTTCAACTCACTGAATACGCTGCGTTCACTGGTACGGGAGAATCAGGATAAGGCACAGGATTATATTCAGGAACTCTCGCGGGTACTGAGGTATACGCTACAAAGCAACGAATCGCAAAGCGTCAGCCTCCGGGAAGAGATGGAGTTCGCTTCTGCTTACATCTTCCTGCTGAAGATGCGTTTTGAGAACAACTTGCAGTTTGATATACAGATAGCCAAGTCTTTCGAAGACTACCGCCTCCCTCCGATGGCGGTACAGGTGTTGATAGAGAATGCCGTGAAGCACAATGAAATCAGCGACCGCAAACCGCTGACTATCCATATCGTCACCAACAACGAAGGATATCTGTCCGTAAGCAACGACATTCAGCCCAAACGGACCGCTGCCTCCGGCACCGGCATCGGTCTTGTCAATCTCGCCAAACGCTACCGGCTATTATTCAAACAGGACATACAAATCACAGAGGACAAAGAGTTTTCCGTTTGCATTCCTCTTATTGATGAAGTACAATGAACGACAAGCCAAGTGTTATGAAAACAGTTATTATTGAAGATGAAAAAGCTGCTGTACGCAATCTGACTTCCCTGCTCAACGAAGTGAAACCGGAAGCTGAAATTATTGCCATACTGGACAGCATCAATTCCACCATCGAATGGTTCGGCATCCACCCGATGCCGGAACTCGTTTTTATGGATATTCACCTGGCGGATGGTTCTGCTTTCGAAATATTCGATCATATCAGCATCACCTGCCCCATTATCTTCACCACGGCTTACGACGAATATGCCCTGCGTGCCTTCAAAGTGAACAGTATCGACTACCTGCTGAAACCTATCGGCAAAGAGGACATCGAACATGCGTTTGAAAAATTGGACAACTTGCAGGATACCATCCCCGAAAACGGAAGCAGACGGGAAAATAAGGAAGAGGAACTACTTCACCTCATTCACTCGCTGAAAAAACAGGAGAATTACAAGACGCATTTCCTCATACCGATAAAAGGCGATAAGCTACTTCCTGTCTCGATCGACATGATTCAACTGTTCTATATCAAAGATTGTCAGGTAAAAGCTGTCTTAACGGACGGGATGGAATACAATTTTTCTCTTACGCTGGATGAGTTGGTCGATTGTTTGAATCCTAGTCTCTTCTTCAGAGTCAACCGACAGTTTCTGATTTCAAGGGAGGCGATCAAGGATATCGATTTGTGGTTCAACAGCCGGTTGTCCATTAATCTGCGTCACTCCAGAATGACAGAGAAGATATTGGTAAGCAAAGCACGGGTAGCGGAATTTAAGGAATGGTTTTCGAGCAAAAAGTAAAACAAGCGGGACTATATTGAAATCCCACTATATGCATTCGTTCTTTATAAGTATCGGATATCAGTTCTAAAAAAAGGATGAAGCCCAGCCTCATCCTTTCCATTTTTATCTTAATACCTAACCTTATTAAAACCCAATTGATGATTTATACTTCATCGTCTTCTCCGGTAAAGAAATCGAAGGAGGTACAGCCTCATCGGACACCGCCCGTTTGTAATTCGGCTTACCACTCATCACAAAACGGAGTTTCACTCCATCACGGATATCATCATACGTCAGGTAGGACTTATCGTACTTTTTACCGTTGACATAAAGCTCCTTCACATACAGGTTCTTTGGCGACCAGTTGTCCGCTGTCATTTCGATGTTTTTTCCATTACTCATCCGGACCGTAATAGCCTCTGCGCATGGCGAACCGATATTATAAATATTGCTGGACGGAGCCACCGGATAGAAACCGATGCAGTTGAACATATACCACGCAGACATCTGTCCGCAATCGTCGTTACCACTCAATGCATCCGGTGTATTTCCGTAGAAACGATCGACAATGGTACGTATCCACTTCTGACATTTCCACGGTTCTTTCAGGTAGTTGTAGAGGTAAGCGACATGATGGCAAGGTTCATTTCCATGCCAATAGGCTCCGATACGTCCCTGTATATCATGTGCTCCGGGGATATCATCCGGCAGTTCTACCGTAAAAAGCTCATCCAGGCGTTTGCGGAACAGTTCCTTACCGGCCTCGTTGATATATCCCTGCACATCTTGCGGCACATACCAGGTATATTGCATCGTGAATCCTTCCGTGATATCACCCCAGCCATGTACCGATCCCGGACCCTGATAGGCAACCGGAGTAAACGGAGTGCGCCAGTCACCTTTGCTGTCGCGTCCGCGCATATATTTCGTTTCGGGATCAATCAAGGTCTGATAAGACAAAGCACGGTTGAGGAAATAATGATAATCGTCTTCTTTGCCTAATTTCTTGGCTGCCTGTGCGATGCAATAATCATCATAAGCATATTCCAGTGTCTTTGACACTGACTCCGCTTCCTTATCGAATGGTACATAGCCCATTTCACGATATTCCGGAAGGCAATCGTAGTTCGGATTCATCGCTGTGGTTTTCATCGCTTCGTATGCACGCTCGTAATCAAAGCCTTTCACTTCTTTCACGATCATATCCGCCAATACGGATACGGCGTGATAACCAATCATACACCAGGTTTCGTTGCCGTAGAAGGACCAGATAGGAAGCATCTTCTCCACACTCTTGTCGTAATGAGCCAACATAGAATTTGCAATGTCCGCATTCACCTCCTGCTGAACCAAGTTAAACCAGGGATGCAAAGCCCGATAGGTATCCCAAAGAGAGAACACCGTATAGTTCGTGAATCCTTCCGCTTTTTCTATGTTCTTGTCTAGTCCGCGGAACTGCCCGTCCGAATCCTGAAAGATAAACGGATGCAGAGCGGCATGATAGGCGGAAGTATAAAACGTTTCCTTTGTCTTTCGGTCAGCAGTCAACGTATATTTTCCAAGTTCCTTTTCCCAAAGGGCTTCCCCTTTCGCCCTTAACTCGTTGAAAGTTAATCCGTCGAGTTCCTTCATATTATTCCGGGCACCGTCTGTGCTGACTGCGGAGATGGCTGTTTTCACCGTCACTTCCTCCCCTGCTTTTGTATCAAAGGAGATACAAGCCATCAGATTCTTTCCCCAGGCTTCGTAAGAGCTGCGGAATCGGGAAGTGTTATAAATAACCGGCTTTTTGTCTTGTACAAAGCGCAGTCCGGTCAACTTCTTTGAGAAAGTAGCCGTGAAGTACACATGACGTTCCGGCCCCCAACCTTTCACCAGTTTGTATCCGGTGATAGTCGAATCGTTTATCATTCGCAGATTCGACCATTCACAGGATTGCCAGAGCGTATGGTTCATATCAATCATGATGAACGCATTGTCCGACTCCGGATAAGTAAAACGGAACATACCGCTACGCACACCGGAAGTCATTTCGGCTTTGACTCCATAGTCTGCCAGTTCCACAGCATAATAATTGGGGGACGCCCACTCCTTATCATGTGAGTAACGCGAACGATAGCCTTGATCGGGATCTTCATGAGTACCGGGTTCCAGTTTCATTTCTCCCGTTCCGGGGATAAACAGAAAGTCGCCCAAGTCCGGAATACCTGTTCCGCTCAAGTGCGTCAAACTGAATCCCATCAATGTCAGATGATTGTATTTGTATCCGGAAGCTGCATCATAGAAGCGGCTGTCCGTATCGGGGCTTATCTGGATTCCCCCGAAAGGAATCTGTGCACCGGGATAAACATTTCCATAACCATCCGTACCGACAAACGGGTTCACGTAGTCCGTCAGCTTTTCAGTTTGAGCCATGCCCGGCAAGATACTCACCAGACACGACCAAACCAAAAACAACCTTTTTCTACCAACTTTATTAACCATATCCAATCGTATATTACACCTGTATATCACCTACGGCAACCTGATATTCATGCCATAGTTCATCTATGCTATATTCCGTTCCCAAGATATGCTTGATAGCTCCGTCAAACGACCAGGGAATCACCTCCAGTGTGCTGCGGTTAAACTTACGCAGGAATTCAGGATCTTTATTGTCGCGCAACCAGACGAAGAAATAACCTGCCGTCCGATAACCGTCCATGTAGTTTCCTCCTTTCGGACGGGCATTCGGTCCGTCGAATCCGCCGTTGGCTACACGTACGGCATCTGCCATTCCTTCAATAAATGCCCAGAATACACGATTGGTTCCGTAAGAGCCGATGCCTTGCGGTTCCAGCTGATAGGCGTGTGTCAGTTCGTGCAACAGTACCCCACGCGTTTCGAAGAACAGCTTTGCCGTATCGTTTTCCGCAAATGATTTCTCGATATGCCGTGTGCTGTAGAAGATAGTAACGTCTCCATTACCACCGCCTTTGGCAGAAATTCCTTCGATGTCTTCCAGTGTATAATGTATCTTGTTCACCGGAGTTATGCTGTCTTCCGGTGAGTTATAAAGAGTAGCCAATACAGTGCGTGCCTGCTCTTTGATATAAGACTCCGCATCCGGAATGATCCGGTGATAAATGTCCGAACCTTTTGTTTCCGAAGCTTTATCTTCGAACAAGACAGTTCCTACATTGTAGCTTTTCCATACGTCCGGTTTTGCTTCGGCTTGCTTCTTCGCACTTGCCGCACAAGCTCCCATGCCCACAATCAGGGCAATTGCATATACCAAATGTCTCTTTTTCATATTCTTTTCTTGATTATTTATTGATGCTGTTAATTGATTCCATTAGTTAATGAATAAGGTTTGTCCTGCACCGATACTCCACGACGTTTGTTGGGCGATGCCGACATTTTAAATTCCAATACGCCTCCTTTCAGGATATCCTCGTGTGTGATGTACATTTTATCATAAGACTCACCGTTCAGTTTCAGTGACTGTACATAACGCTTCTTGTCGCTGACGCCCGGCGCTTTGATTTCCAGTGTCTTTCCGTTGGGAAGTGTCAGCTTCAGATAGGGCAGATAGGGAGCACCAAGGACATACTGGTCTGTACCCGGACAAACCGGATAGAAGCCCATCACAGAGAAAAGATACCATGCCGACATCTGTCCGCAATCATCATTTCCACCCAGTCCGTTGATGTCATTCTTATACATCTTGTTCAGGATTTCACGCAGCCAGTACTGTGTTTTCCACGGTTGGGAGGTCCATGCGTACAAATAAGGTACATGATGGCTCGGTTCATTGCCATGTATGTATCCACCTACCAGGCATTCTTCCGTAATATCCTCATTATGTTCATAGTACTTCTCCGGCAGATGCATGGAGAAGAGTTCGTCCAGTTTCTGTACGAATGTCTTTTCTCCTCCCATCAGGTCGATCATACCAAACACATCATGCGGTACATGAAAGGAGAAGTTCCATGAATTACCTTCGATAAAGCCTTCGCCGTAAGTTTGCAACACATCGAACTCTTTTTTGAATGTGCCGTCACTGTAGCGGGGACGGGCAAAACCGATGCTTGTATCATAGATGTTACGATAGTTGAGAGCACGTTTGCGGTAAGTATCCGCTATCTCTTTATTACCGGCTTTCAAGGCTGTCTGATAAATAGTCCAGTCGTCGTATGCATATTCCAACGTAGAGGAAGCTGCCGTACCACTCTTGTCCAGCGGGATATATCCCAGCTTCATATAATCGGCTACACCTTCATAGTAAGGTACCGTAGATGTGCTAACCATCGCCGATAATGCCTCATCCACATTTGAAAAAACTCCTTTGGTTATTGCATCCGCCAGCACAGACACAGCATGATAACCGCTCATACACCAGTTCTCATTTCCCATCAGGCTCCATATCGGCAACATGCCATGCACGCTCTGCTGTTCATGTTTGATCATTGATTCCACCATATCCGCATTGCGTTCCGGTTTCACCAGGTTAAGGAACGGATGTTCCGCGCGATATGTATCCCAAAGTGAGAATATAGTATAGTTAGTGAATCCTTTCGCCTGATGTATGTTATGATCCAGACCGCGATAGGAACCGTCTACGTCCATATACACGGACGGATTAATCATGGTATGATAAAGCGAAGTGTAGAACATCGCCTTCTGATCCGGTGTACCTTCTATTTCGAAATGATCCAGTTCATTGTTCCAGTCTGTCCGTGCAGCTTCCGCCAACTGTTCGAAGCTCTTTCCGGAAGCCTCGGCACGCAGGTTCTTTACAGCGCCTTCCGTGCTGACTGCCGACAAGGCTACCTTTACAACCAGTTCGGGATCTTTGGCCGTTTCGAAGTTAAAGTAAGCCACGATCTTTCGACCAGTGATTTCCGGGAAATTCTTCTCCAGCTTGAAACGACGCCAAAAGCCATTGTACAATACCTTTTCCTTATCCTTATATCCGTAATCCTTGATCGGCTGTGACAAGGAAATGGCAAAATAGGTATAATTCATACGTGCCCATCCGTTGGTGATGCGGTATCCTGTCAGCAATGTATCGTTTTCCACCCGCAGGTTTGCCCACAATACTTTGCCGTCATAATTATAGATACCATGCACCAGGTCCAGGATCAGATGACCGTCTTTTCCTTTCGGGAAGGTATATTTATGTACACCCGTCCGTTGAGTAGCTGTCAGTTGCGCTTTAATGCCATAGTCGTCCAGCATCACTTCGTAGTATCCGGGTGTCGCTTTCTCTGTGGCATGATCGAAGCGCGAACGGTAACCCTCTTCCGGATGGTCCGCCCGTCCGGGATTCAATTTTACATCGCCGACAGCAGGCATCAGCAATATATCTCCCAGGTCGGAATGTCCCGTGCCGCTGAGGTGGGTGTGACTGAAACCTACGATGGTTTTATCCCGATACTGGTAACCGGCACAATATTCATACGCATTCTTCTGATAAGCTCCATTCACATTATGTGGAATTGTGTCTGTGTCCGGACTCAGCTGTACCCATCCGAAAGGGGTGCAAGCACCGGGAAAAGTATGCCCCATACCATTGGTTCCGATAATCGGATTAACGTAATCTACCGGTTGCTGAGCTACGGCGGACAAGGTTACCGCCGCCATAGTCATCATCAATACTTTCTTTTTCATCTTATTCATACCTGCTTACTTGTTATCACGAGAGAAGGAATAGGGGAAGTCGGATTCGTTAATACCTCTTCCTTTATTCGGTTTATTATCCATATCAAATACCAGACGTCCGCCTTTCAGCAAGTCGAAATGATTCAGATAATTCTTTGTATAGTTCTTACCGTTATAGTTCAGCGAACGGATGTAACGATTGGCATCACTATTTTTAGGAGCGGAGATTTCCAGTTTCTTGCCGTTCTCCAGTGTGATCGTCGCTTTCTTGAAATAAGGAGCACCCATCACATATTCATTGCTGCCCGGACATACCGGATAGAAGCCTAAAGCGGTAAACACATACCAGGCAGAAGTCTGTCCGTTATCCTCATCACCACAATAACCGTCGGGAGTGGCAAAGTAGAGGCGGTTCATCACTTCACGCAGCCAGTACTGTGCTTTCCAGGGCTCGCCTGCATAGTTATACAAGTAAATCATGTGCTGGATAGGCTGGTTGCCGTGCGCATAGTTACCCATATTGGCAATTTCCATTTCACGGATTTCATGAATCACACCTCCGTAGTAGCTATCATCAAATATCGGTGGAAGGTTGAACACAGAATCGAGCATACTGACAAACATCTTTCTGCCGCCCATCAAATCGGCCAGTCCCTGTACATCATGAAATACAGACCACGTATAGTGCCAGCTGTTTCCTTCGGTAAAGGCATCCCCCCACTTGAACGGATTAAAAGGAGTCTGGAAGGTGCCATCGGCGTTCTTGCCACGCATCAGTTTTGTTTCAGGGTCGAACAGGTTGCGGTAGTTCTGGCTTCTGCTCTTATAGAGTTCCAGTTCTTCTGCCGGACGCCCTAGCTTTTCACCCATTCGGTAGATGCACCAGTCATCGTATGCATACTCTAATGTACGCGCCGCATTCTCGTTAATCTTTACATCGTAAGGCACATAACCCAGTTTATTATAATATTCGTATCCACGGCGCCCTGTTGTAGAAACTCTCGGATGTACACTGTTGGCTCCTTTGAGCAAACCTTCATACATTTTCTCCGCATCCGCTTTGGTCACATTCTTCATAAAAGCATCTGCCACTACGGAAGCCGAATTGTTTCCGACCATACAGCCACGATGTCCCGGACTCGCCCATTCGGGGAAGAATCCGCTTTCAAGATATGTATTCAACAGTCCTTCCTGCATCTTCTCTCCCATTGAAGGATATATCAAATTGACAAACGGGAACAGGCAACGGAACGTATCCCAGAAACCGGTATCGGTAAACATATATCCCGGACGGATTTCACCGTTATAAGGGCTGTAATGTACCGTTTCACCCTTCGCATTCACTTCGTGGAACATACGGGGGAATAATACCGAACGATACAGACAAGAATAGAAGGTACGCATCCGGTTCTCATCATCGTCTTCGACTTTGATACGTCCCAGTACGTCATTCCAAGCTTTACGTCCGGCTTCCTTGGTCTGTTCGAATGTCTTGTTTCCGATTTCTTTCAGATTCAGTTCCGCCTGTTCGGGGCTGATGAATGAGGAAGCCACTTTGGCATGCACCTGTTCTCCTTTCTTTGTCGAAAAACCGATGGCAGCACCTACGTGATTGGATTGCAGTTCAAGATGCGTCTCTACCAGATGGTAGTCCGCCCATACTTTATTAAATGTAAAAGGCTTGTCGAACTCTATCACAAAGTAGTTCCTGAAATTCTGCGGAACACCGCCACTGTTACGTGTCGTATAACCTACAATCTTATTTTCTTCGGGAATCACCTTCACATACGAACCACGGTCGAAAGCATCTACTACCACATAAGCATCGGACGCTTCGGGGAAAGTAAAACGGAAATACGCACAACGCTCCGTCGGGGCAATCTCCGTTGTCATGTTATACTCTGACAGATAAACACTGTAATAATAAGGAGTTGCTTTCTCTGCCTTATGCGAAAACCAGGAAGCACGGCTATCCTGATCAATCTTCAGCTGTTTGGTCATCGGCATAATGGAGAACTGTCCGTAGTCATTGATCCAGGGACTGGGCTGGTGGGTCTGCTTGAAACCTCTGATTTTGTCAGAAGCATACGTGTAAGCCCAACCGTCCCCCATCTTTCCGGTCTGCGGCATCCAAAAGTTCATCCCCCAAGGCAGTGCAATGGCAGGATAGGTGTTTCCGTTGGAGAGCGAAATCTTGGAGTCGGTTCCCATCAGGGGATTCACGTAATCCACCGGCTGCTTTTGCGCAAAGATAGAGGAGACTCCCAACAATAGAGTCATTGTGATAGACAGTAGTTTCTGTTTATTCATGATATAAGAGTTAAACTATTAATATTAGATTAGCGAGTGTTATTATTCACGTTACAAATTAACGCAATAGAAAATTAATAACTATACTCTAACGTGACAAAAAGCACGTCCGGACGAGAATGTCAGAGTAGAGAACTAGGAGTCAAACAGAGCACAAATTAAATTACTAATAATCAAATAATTGCCCATAAGAAAATACAAATAGAGTACAAACAAAAACAAAAGCAAGAAAGTAATCGAGATTATGTTCTGTTTACTTTCTTGCTTTTTTCAAAGACTGGTTACTTCTTCATTCTAAACCAACGCTCGCCTGTAGCACTTAACACATACACCATACTGTCATTGTCATCATAACTCCAATAGAAGCCGTCTTCCGAAACACAGAAAGAGAGGAATTTACTGTAATCCTGCTGTACACGGTTATAATCAGCCGGATTATTATTCCATCCGAATAAATCATATGGTTCGCCCAAGCTGATGAATATACGACCAGTAGCATTATCTGCTGTCATAGTAACCGCAAAGCCAATATAAGATCCCATACCACTCCACGGACAAGCAATCAAATTTCTCGGATTACGATCATCAAACTCCACACCAGAGTGGAAGATTCCCTTAAAGTCTGCATGAATCTCATCCTGATCTACTATATGGGTCTTCCAACCATCTGCATACCATGCTGCAATATCAGAGGCCTTCCGAGTATCACATACAACATTAGCATTGTCAGTTTCAATTTCACCATTCAAATAGTTGTAATAGAGTTTATTTAAACTTATTCCATCTACCGTCACATTGCTACCCAAAGTCAACACTGCATTTTCATCATTCGTTGTATCAATTATCATCGGATACTCTGTGTGTTTTACCACACCGTTATCTATTGCAGAAATCTTCACTTTCCAATTATTGCTCTCGTCGCAAATAATCAAATAGTGTGCAAGGAAAGAAGAGGATGACCTACGAAATACACCATTATTCAACTCTCCCTTAAGCAAATCCATGGCCTGTGCTTTATTATAAGCAATAATGGCCAATCGTTTTCTCTCCTTAGCTTGTTGCAAAGCTGCAGTTGAGACCGGAGTCAAGATCATTTCTTTGCCATGCGTCTGTCCTACAGCTGTAATTTGTGAATCAGAATACCCCGTAATGACAAATGTCGTCTCCGAGTTTTCGTTCAAATATTGTAGCATTCCTCCATTCAGCAAGGTAAGCAACACCGCTTTTTCCCCCTGGAAATCCAGAGAATAATCTGTTCCAACCTCATTCTTCAACAACGTTTCGTCTGAATCCGATGCTACATTTCCTTCTTCATCAAACTGAAAGTAGAACGTTACTCCTTGATAAATCATTTTCCATCCGTCTGCCGCACACAGTAGTTCTTTTACCTCTGAAGGACGCAAGCGGTCTGC
Organism: Bacteroides sp. B1-V-101; assembly: GCF_023656585.1. Classification (NCBI taxonomy): domain Bacteria; kingdom Pseudomonadati; phylum Bacteroidota; class Bacteroidia; order Bacteroidales; family Bacteroidaceae; genus Bacteroides; species Bacteroides sp. B1-V-101. Next base: position 17,288 of record NZ_JAMOKH010000030.1, read on the forward strand.
ACTCATGTCACCTTCATGTTCCCAGTCTTTCCAAGGTTCCGTCATGCCACAACTATAAAAAACCAGGCAACACAACGACAACATTATATAAATAAGTTTCTTCATGATGTTTTTCTTTTAAGATTTGAAATTAGAAATTAGGTATATATCCTCCCAAGTCCGGTCCCACTCCATAATTCTTGGCTGCTCCCGGCGCACAAATACGTAAGTCAATCATCGGCGGAATCCGTCCGTCATCCTTCACTTTCATCACACCGTCGGTAGTACCTCCCCAAGGATTCCTCATCTTGAAAAGATGAGTATTATCATCCGGCAAGATAAACGTAAACGCATGCCCACTGGTCGTCTGCCAATTTTGATCTACCTGTTCACCGCTTCTTGTAAAACCACCGATCACCAGTCTACCCTGTTTGAGCGACACTTCCACCGCGCGTTGCAAGTCTTCGGCAATCAATGCATTTGCACCGAAACCTACACTTTCCCCGTCGCCGGTAAAGATAGCAGAAACATATTCAGTACCAATACCACCGACATTAGAACTACCTTGATAGATCTGATTCCACTTAATCATAGCCTTTTCGAGAATCGTAGCCCAAGTGACTTCTTTATTTCTGCCGCCTAAGGCACCTAAATCGCCACTATTACCGATAAAATAGTCGCCACCTACACCAACTGATATTTGTTTTCCTTTCGGGTCATACATAGTAACTGTGTATGTTTTGTCCATATTATCCTTGATAATGTGTTTTACGAAACGGGGATAGAGGTATGCCATCGAAGCAATCACCGCACAAGCACAGCAGTCACCTACCCAACGCTGATTTACATCAGACATCACAGGATTTCCATTTGGATAAATGGATACAACATTGAATGTATTCCAAGCCATCTTCGTCCCACCATCTCCAAATGGTTCAGGTTCTTCAGCAGGATCGGCAAGCCATTTCAAGTCTGCTGCCGTAGCTTCTCTGTCATTCTCATGCTGTCTGCCCATCGGAGTTATCGCACTAAACGTACTGGAACCTTTACTAGCAATCAAGTCGTTGATATTCTCCGTATATGAACGCATGGCCACCAGTTTCCATTCAGCTATCTGCGTGGCAGCACCACCATTGTTCGCTTCAACAGAAAGTCTGTAGTAACGATAGGAAGTTGCATTATCCACTTCATAGCTTTTCTCTTCTTTTCTCGCTGCAAAAAGTTGGTTTGTCTGCGCATCCAGTTCTGTCCACGTAGTATTATCATTAGAACCATAGAGTGTCCAATCTTTCGGATCCATTTCGGGAGTATCGGCAGCCGAGGTCAACGAATAGGCAGTGACAGCCTTACTACTATTTCCATTCCAAGTGATGTTGAAACTACTATGATAAGTAACATACTTCGTGTCAGCATTATCGTCTACCAAACGTCTGATTTCCGAATCGACAGGAGCATCAGCATATTGCGCTATAATTGTACCACTGGAGGGCATATTCGTGTTACCCGAACCAAGTACATAAGAAACCGGAGCATCTTCGTTCGGACCTTCTCCTCCATTATCTCCTTCATCATCGTCGGACGAACATCCTGCCAGACAAAAGGGAATTAGCAGCACCAAAAGAAAAATGATTCTCTTCACTGCATTCACATCGCTACATCTTATTTGAGGTATCTTCATTGTTTTTCTTTTCATTAATTTCTTTCATTCATTCGCAAATCGGACATCCGGAGTATATTACTCCGTTGTCCATCCCAGATTTTGTACCATCTTCGGATTACGACGTACATCTTCGTCAGGAATCGGGAAGAGGTAATGTTTAGGCAAAAATGTACGTGTTTCTACTACTACCTTCTCAAAAAATGCAGGAGCATCCGAACGGAAAGCCATACCATGAATAGGTCCGCCTTCTCCACCTCTATGATATTTAGGATAAATCCAATCATCGCCTACAGCCATATCGGCTACTTTCCAACGACGTACATCAAAGAAATGATTCCATTCGAACATCAGCTCAACCAAACGTTCACGATGAATACGTTTGTCCACTCCGTCACGTGTATCTTCATAAGGAATGCATGCAAATCCATTATCGTCCTTAGTACCTACCGCACCATATCCAGGAATACCGGCACGGGCGCGTATCTTATTTACATACTTAATCGCTTCATTACGTTGGTCACAAGCGCTCAACGTTTCAGCATACCCCAAGTACATGTCTGCCAAACGAAGCAAAGTTGCACAATGCCTGTTAGCCCCGCTACGTCCTTCTTTTGAAGCCATTTTACGCATACCATAACCCGTGTAAGGGGCATCCCAATTGGCATTAGCATAACCGGAATTACCGTTATAAGTCAGTTCTGTGGTTATTTCTCCACGCGGAGTATCTGTCTTCAACCAAGTAGAACCATGGAATGTAATGTTCGTATAAAAACGCGGTTCGCGATTAGCCCATTGTTTCAATGTTTGATTCGAATTGCTCTTGAAATAGGTTCTGGAAGGAACTACTTCGTCAGTATAGTCACTCGACCATCCCAAATATTCATTAGAAGGTACCCCCTCATATTCCTTATAGTTCGTATCGTCAACAATCCGGCGACCGTCTTTCATAAAGTACAAGTCCACCATCTCCTGAGGTACACCAAATCCCAGACCACCTCTCAAAGCACCATTATTATCATCGTACCCCTTGTGATAAGGCGTGGTTTCGTAAGCCCGGTAATCATGGTCTGCCAAGCGAATGAAAATCTGTTCTTTATTCTCTGTACCGTACAAAACTCCCGATGTCACTTTTCTATAAGATTCATAGAAATCAATCTTTCCATCAGCTGTCTTCTCCGTATATAAAGAGAAAGTATTACCGTATTCATCAAAGAATTCTTTGTAAGCATCACGTGCAGCCTCCCATTTCGCTTTTTCCTGCGATTTATCTTGCGGGAAGAGTTGCTTGCCACTTTCCGGATTAACGATGGCGGCATAATCGGGATTACAATTGAATAGCGGACTTGCCGCATACAACAACATTTTCGCTTTGAAAGCTTTACATGCAGCTCTGTCTATACGTCCCAAGTTGGATCCGTCATATCTATCAGGAAGCTCATTTGCCGCATCATCAAATTCCTTCGCCATAAAATCCACACATTCATCTACCGTATTACGTTCTTTCAGCAGTTCAGCAGTAGAAATATCCAATGGAATTGGTTCTTCCCCCAAAATCACAAATGGGCCGTAGGAACGGAAAATCATGAAGTAATAGAAAGCACGTAAAGCTCTGGCTTGCGCTTTCCACTGTTTGCGTTGTGCGGCCGAAGCTTCCAAACAACGGTCTACATTCATGATAAATGTACTGGCACGAGAAATTCCTTTATAGTACTCGATGTACCAGAAGTTTATCCATGAGGAACCTGCATAGGTGGCTCCGGAAGCCCATTCGCTACCATTATTTCCGTCCCATGAAAGCTTGCATTCCAACGAACCGGTTGTCCAGATCCCCGACATCGTATTCCTTGCAGAACGTTCTAATGTTTCATCGGGCACATAATTATACACATTATTCAAAAACTGTTCTGTCTTCGAGCGATTAGTAAACGTATCCTCCAAGTCATATTGTTCACCGGGGATTGCATCGAAGAAATCATTGCACGAACTAAGTCCGACCGCCAAACACAGCGCCAAAGTTCCTATTTTAAATATATTTTTCATATCCTTCTTGCTAACTGATTATTATTAAAAACTTACATTCACACCTACTGAATAAGTACGTACATTAGGATAAGCAGTACCATTATTGGTATTCAACTCCGGATCCCATAATTTGAACTTAGAGAATGTCAATAAGTTGGTGCCCATCACATAAATACGCGCACTCTTCAGGAATGTTTGATTAATCAACTTCTTCGGGAGTTGGTAAGCAATAGTCAACTGTTTCAGACGCAGGAAACTGACATCTTTCTGCCACCATGTGCTGGTTTTCATATTATTTTGATTCGCATTGTTTCCATGATGCAAACGAGGATAGAATACATCCTGATTAGTCGGATTGTCAGCAGACCATCTGTCAGTAATGTTTGCAAACAAGTTCGTAATACCTGAACCATCATTAAAAGGATACATGGCATTTCCTCCCAAACAACGGTCTGCCTTGGCATTTCCGGCAAAGAGCGCACCGACAGAGAAATCACCTAATTGTAAATCTGCACCGAAACCATAATAAATCTTAGGTACGTCACCCTGACCTATCAGACATTTATCATAATCGTCAATTACTCCGTCACCATTTAAATCCTTATATTTGATATCACCCACTTTCGAAATCTGTCCCGGATGCCCTTCACCAAACTGCTTGGCATGGTCCATGATCTCTTCTTCACTAGTGAATAACCCTTCGGCGATCCATCCCCAACGTCCGTTCACGTTCGTTCCTCTTTTTTCCATCCACGGATACTGTACCCGGGGATCATCGTTCTCTATAATTTTATCTTCATTCCATGAGAAGTTACCACGGACAGTCAGGAAACATTTCTTACCGAGTTGCTGTGTATATTCCAATGTAGCTTCAAAACCCTTATTGTCTACCACTCCCAAATTAGCATAAGGCATTTCTACGAACCCGGAATAATCAGGAATAACGCGTCGGGTAATAAAGATGTCTTTACGATGTTCTTTAAAGATATCTAATGTCAGCGAAAGATTGTCTTTGAAAAATTTTAAGTCAACACCTAAGTCTTGCTTGCGGGAAGTAGACCAACCGACATTGGCTCCGTACTTGCTGAACCCCCAACCACCAACACCGTTATTCTGGTCGCCAAAACGATAACCATCTACGCTCGCCATCTGGTCTAGGTACATAAAACGCCGTCCTGTTACAGCATCCGTACCAACTAAGCCATCTGTATAACGCACTTTAAAGTAAGAAACAGTTTCTTGCAAAGATTCCCACCAAGCCTCATTAGAGATAGCCCAGCCAAGACCAAATGCAGGGAAGAAACCGAAACGTTTTTCTGGACTGAAGTTCTCGGAACCATTATACCCAAGGTTTGCCTCGAAAAAATAACGGTCGTTCCATGAGTAAGTAGCACGGGCGGCCAAGCCTTGTTGCTTATAGGGCAAAGAACCGATCAGATTATCAGAACTCGAACGGTAAATCTTTTGGTTATAAAGCAAAAGACCACCTATCCGATGCAAACCGAACGAACGGTCGTAATTTAAAGAAGCTTCAAAGTAAGTACTTCTAGAGTCGGAAGCGCCCTGGTCAAATGCAAGATCTTTATGTCCTGTATAGGTCAGTGCATACCGATAATTGCCATCTGCATCAAATACATCATCATTCCACAATCCGTTTTCGTCTTTAGTTCCGGCAAAATTGTAAGTATCTTCACGCTTGTTATACTTCAGGTCACGACTGTTATGCACGTCGAAAGCCAACATGGCAGAGGCGGTAAGCCCTTTACTCCACTTCCAGAAACCAAGGTCTTGCGTCAAACGAATGTTGGAGTTCAACTGATTTCTTGCTTCATTTTTGTAACCACGACGAGTCAAATCGGCATACGGGTTACGGAGGTCACCATTGGTAGAGATACCTGGTACAGAACCATCAGGCATCATTAACGGCAAATAGACCGGATTAATCTCCATAGCTGACGCAAACAAGTCACTGGTAGATTGCTGCGGATAGTTACCCATAGAAAGGAAACCATTGAAGCCCAAATCAATAGTAGTCGTTTCTGTTGGCTTCAAGTTCAAATTAGCGGTATAATTGTAGCGGTCGTAACGGATGTTAGCATCATAGTTCTCCATTTCAGCGGTACGTGTCAGACCTTTTTCATTATAATAACTCAATGAAACGTAGTAAGTGGCATTAGGTACACCACCACGCACACTTACATTTACACGACGATTATGTCCCCAGTCATTGAATAATTCGTTCATCCAATCAACGTTCGGATACAAATAAGGGTTGAACATCAGTGGATTATCATTCGGTAGTAATCCATGGGCTTTCTTCGTAGCCTCAATATATTGAGGAGAATATAACATACTGCCTCTAGTATCCATATACGCTTCATTGGCAGCATCCATATACGTAAAGGCATCCGCCATTTCAGGTTTCTTTGTCAATGTCACAAAACCTTCATAGTAGTCTACTGAGAATTGCGGCTTGCCCACCTTACCCGGTTTGGTTTTAATCAGAATTACACCATTAGCACCGCGTACTCCATATACAGCTGTGGCAGAAGCATCTTTCAGCACCGTAAACGACTCAATGTCTTCAGGGTCGATATTATTGAAACTACGTTCCACACCATCCACCAATACCAGTGGTTTAGAGTTCTGACCCGCCAGTGTAGAAATACCACGGATCCAAAGATCGGAATCATCATGCCCCGGTTCTCCTGAACGTTGCACAGCTACTACACCCGGCAAACGTCCAGCAATAGCAGAAGATAAATTAGCCGTCGGCATCTTTATATCTTCTATTTTCATAGATGACTGCGCACCTACTACCGATACTTTACGTTGATGTCCGTAAGCCACAACTACCACTTCGTCCAGTGACGATACATCTTCTGCAAGAATTACGTCCAGCACTTTCTGTTTGCCTACTTTTACCTCTTGTGATTTATATCCTATATAGGATACGATAAGAATGGGATTGTTACTCGTCAGTTTCAGATTATACTGACCATTGGTGTCTGTTATGGTACCATTCGTAGTACCTTTTTCCTGAACGCTCACTCCAATGAGCAATTCGCCTTTTTCATCAGACACACGCCCTGTTACAGGAGTACCTTGTGCCCACACTACTGTACTAAATGTTAGCAGTAATGCCAATAGCCACAATGTCTTTGTGTGATGTTTTTCCATTTCAAACAAATTCATGTTACTTTGTTTTTTTTTAATTAATACTAAGGTTATCAATCGCCTATATAATTCTTATAAGCGGAGGCAAATTAAAAACTTTTAATATTAAGAATATTCCGCAGAAGTGACAAAATTATGTCAAAATAAAAATGCTCATTAATAGAACAGAAAGGAGAAATAAAGCACATTATAAACATCTATATATCAACACATAGCATTCATTTGCGCACAAACAGAGCACAAGTTTGCGCACATTGTATCAAGTTATAATAGCCGCCTTTTCATCACTTTTATTAAAAAGTTTATTCGTAAGTAGTAATAAATAAAATCTATACAGACATGAATTCAAATATATCTGTCACCCCAAACGACCAAAGAACAGAAGGAATGAAGGAATCCCGAATCATTAACCGAAAGACTTTGAAAAACTAATTTCTTATCAGTCCAAATTCATTCGTTCTACTGTAGTTTCCCTTTCGTTCCACTATAGTTGGACGCAAGAAGCACTATAGTTCCTCTTGCGCCCAACTATAGTGAAACGAATAAATAAGGGCCTCGAAAGAGTTAATTATCCGGAACTACTGATCTAAGGATTCGGGTAATACATCCAAAAACTCAATTAGTAAAGAATAAGATAGTGGGGGATGGCATTATCGGAGTTGCTCCCGATAATCTTTCGGCGTCATTCCGAATCGGCGGGTAAACTCTTTATAAAAATAGGAACGGCTGGAAATACCAACTTCAGCGATAACATCCTGAATAGAAAGTTCTTCATTCTGCAACAATCGTGCAGCCTTCTCCATCCGATAACTCTTTATCAGGTCACTGGGAGCCGCATTGGATATTTCTTTAAACTTGCGATAGAATTGACGCGGACTCATCGCCATGCGGTCGGCAATTAAGGTTGATCCCAATTCTTCCTGATCAAGATTTTGTTCTATCACTTGCAACAGTTTCCGGATAAAGTCCGCCTGTTCTTCTGTAGTACAAACAATGCGTCCGGCCCAGTCACCAAGCTCTTCCATATAAATCTGCTTTGCCTCTCGAGTACCGTAAATAGCTTTATTGACGGCTTCTTTCAAAAATATAATATCATAAGGAAGTACAATATATGAATCAGCCCACATAATCAATTCACGCTGAATGGACGAACTTACTTTCCAACTTAACATTGGAATAAATGCCGTTTTCGAAAGTTGAGTACGATTCTTATTCACATATTCCAGGAAGTCACTCTCTGCTTTTGCATACATCAACATATCAACTAGTAACAAAGCAGGAGCTGATCTACGTATTTCTTCAAATGCAAGTTGTACACTTTTCACCGGACAAACAACAAATTCATCTGCTAAGAGATCACTTATCAGCCATACCATTTCATCCCTATCCTCCAGCAGAAGAACCGTTTTCTTCCCATGCTCTTCAGTCTCCTTGATGATAGCCGGTTCAAAGGCTAACGTCAATAAATGATCCTTTTCTCTGTCGGCATAGTGAAGCGTAACATTTAGCTGTCTCAAAGCCGCTTGCACAGAAAACAGTAATTGGCGGGTAGTTATCGCCTCTTCTGTTTCCTTACTATCTCTTCTTCCCTCTTCTTCCGAACCGGAAAGTTGCTTATATAATCCCTTCAGAGTATCATCTACAGCAGAGAACTGCAGTAACATCCGTCCTTCCTCTTCCTTTACATCCACTACAATATCCGACTTATGTTTTACTCCGCCAATATAAAGGTAACACCAATAGAGCATACAGCGTAAAGCATTCTTATAAACAGGATAAACAAAGTGTTCTGGTATAGCAAGTTTTACAGAAGATATATCAACGCCCTGTCCTTCCAACACATGCAAGACTTCTATAGAGAGCTCTTTCATGCACATACAACCAGTAATCGCATATTCCGTAGGGAAAAATGACTTAAGTTCCTCTACAGCCAAAGTTCCCGGACGGAAAAGAGTTGCAATAACCGTCTCGTGTACCTGCTCCATAATTCTGAGACGCTGTTCATAAGGGAGATTTTCCGCACGCAACTGATCACAAGAGCGATAAATGGACGTAAAACGATTCAGTAACTCACGATTAAGACTGGCGGACTCCGGTAGAGCTTCATTGCTTTCTGCTGTCAACAGCCGTTGCATCATACGCTTCTGGAGAAAATATTTTCTTAATAAATGAATCAGATAACCGGCTATTAATATGAAAAACAGCAAGTAAATGACATAGGCTACCGTAGAAAGATACCAAGGTGGAAGAATGTACAAAGGGATAGAAAATACCTTATATTCCGTATTAAATACATCTTTCTTATAACGGACCTTTAAAACATAGCTACCCGAAGGTATTTCTAGATACGATGCTTCATTTATACTACTAAACGAGGTCCAGTCTTTATCAAATCCGTCCAGCATATAGGAGTACTCCACATCCCCTCCAGTAAGAAAGTCTGGAACAACAAAAGAAAGGGAAAAAGAAGCCTTCGCTCCTTTAAAACTTAACGCTTTGCCACCATCGGTATAATAATCCCCCAGATTAACCTCTTTACGTCCAATCATTAGCTTACGCAATAATATGTTCGGATAGAATTCCGGAGCTGTCGCCACTTCCTTATCCAGATAAAGCAAACCGTCAATGCCTCCAAAGAAAAGACGTCCGGTATAAGAACATTGATAATAGGCATCATCACTAAACTCGCCCACCTGCACACCGGCGGCATAATAATAAGCATGCGAAGAAGTGTTTTTGGGATTATATTTAATAAGTCCACGATTAGTGCCAAGCCATAAAAAACCATTTGCATCCTCCAATATGCCATGAATCATATCATTAAGCAACCCTTGTTCTCTACCGATATAGGAGGCACTGATTTGTTCCTTATTAAAGGTCAAACACACTAGTCCCGATGTTGTTCCTACATACATCCTACCATCTTTAGCACGATGCAGGCTAAGTACATCATCAACAGATTTATGCAATATTTCTTTCAAAGAAATGACTTTATATTCTTCTGTCTGTTTATCAAATCGAATTAACCCTTTTTCCCGGCTTCCCAACCAAAGAATGGAATCTCCTTCAGCTAACATAGGATAAAACATGGTTATCTCTTTTTGTTCATAAAAGAAATGATAACGCTTTTGCGATTTGAGGTGAATTTCCCCTTGTTTCCTCTCCAATATCAATTTACGAAATCCGACCCCAGCCGTAACCGCATAGAGTACGCTGTCATTCTCTTCATAGATATCATGTATTTCGATAACAGGATCTGCAGACTTATCCTCAACACAATGCAGGGCTTTATCTGCAAAAGAATAGTAAAACAGTCCGGGATTACCCGATCCTACCCAAAAGCCATCCATATAACGGCTTTGTTTTAATGAGTATGCTTGAAACTCTCTATTCCAACGGGTATAAGATGAGGCATCCTGCCTGCCTACTGGAGAGTAAACTGTAGTAGCAGAAGCATCCATACCACCTTCATAGTCATGTACATGCAAAAGTCCATCTCCTTTCGTGCCAAACCATAATCCGCCATATTTATCTGTCATGACAGAACGTACCTGCCGACTTAGATTGGATGATAGTTTGCTAAGCATCAGATTAGTGGCTATCGAGTACTTCTTAGCGTACATGACAGCTCCCTGCCCATCAGAAGCTACCCAAAGAATATTCTGATGAGGATCGCGGAAAATATCATATATACGTACATTACGGTCCACCACTTCTTCTTCATATTTTTTCGAGGTGCGCAAACGTACTAAACCATTGGTTTGAAAAGCAATTATAATGTCTTCATAAAAAGGAACAATTCCCACAACTTTCCCATATCGTTGCACCAACGAAGAAAGGTTACGAATATAGATTTTAGACCTTCTGGAAATATCATATACATAAAGATCCCGCTCTGCATCCACAAAACAGAGAATGCCATTCTGATAAAATACATTATCGATAGGTTTTGCATGAAAATCAGAAGATGAAACAGTAGGATGGACAGACAATGTATCCCGGTCAAAGCCATCTAATGAACATTGAATCAGACTACCTGTATTCCGTGGAAAAGTCCATAAGACACCATCATCCGTGACAAAAGCACGCTGATCCATATTCTCGACAGGAGTCTCTATATTTTTGAGATGGACAAACTTTTTATGATAAGTATTATAATAAAAGATTCCTTCATCGCTTACTACCCAAGTATCTCCTTTCGGATTGGAATGCAGATAATAATCACCTGTAAAATCATAATATCCCACTACCTGACGCGAATCTTGCGAAAAACGATTAACTCCCAAATGTGTAGTAATCCACAAACAACTACTATCTGCCTGCTGAATAGAATGAATGACATTGTTACTCAACGTCTTTTTCATTGAGAAATCAGAACGAAAGACCTCGATACCTTTCCCATCATAACAATTCACGCCATCATAAGTGCCAAACCACATCAGCCCTGCTTTATCCTGATAGAGGCAAAGCACAGCACTATTAGAAAGCCCTTGTTGATAATCGACTTTCCGAAAAAGATAAGCATCTTTACCCGCATCAGCCCAACAGACCAACGAACCAATAAATGTAAAAAGGCATAATATCAGACATCTTCTCATTATATTAATAGCAAGTGTTATTGTTCATGTCTTATTAGATAAAGCGGGAACAAATATACTAAATATAATATAAATGAGACATTAATAAGTAAGAAAAGTAACAAAAGCCATCGGATAGACCATTAGAAAGCTGATACAAATGTTTGGCCTAAATCCAAATATTATTCTACACGCAATTCCCACAAAAAGGGAAGTACGGACGTACGATAAAGAGTTGGATGAAATAGAATCACCATCAAAAAACACGACTTTACCTGATGGTGATTCTATATAAAATCAATGATTTAACTCTAAGATAAATTCATCATCTTCTCTCACAATATACCCCGAACTCTGCAATGGAGGTAGTACCATTAGAGTTTAAGGCAGTCATTCGTACCGCATCTCCCCAAACCGTATCGAAACGGTGGATTTTCACACGCAGACCGGTAGGAGCCTTACCTTCGTAAAGGGGTTTCCATGTACCACCCGCACGGTATTCCAGACGGTATTCCTGCAAACGGTCATTGTTACGATCCGTAATAACCACCATATTGAAAGATTTCTCGCGCTCAAAAGTAACCGAATACCAGGGCACTTTCACTTCAGGATTAGAATTCCAGCAGGTCCCGAAATCATCGTCATTGGCAAAGTCCATGATAGCATAGTCACTGCTCCATGTACCTTCGGCAGGCTGATATTTGGCAATGTTGGAAGATATAATAGGAGCATCCGCTTCGGGAACCGTTGCTACACGACCGTCGTTCTTCCACAGTTTACCTATTTCCTTCAGAGCTTTCAAGGCGTTGGCATCCATCAAGCCGTCTCTGTTGGGAGCTACGTTCAGGATAAAGTTACAGTAGGATTTGCCCATCGGGATGATATTATCATTGACCATTTGTGCCGGAGACTTCACAGGGGTAGTCGGGAAACTTTCTTTCCAGAACCAGTTCTGCTGTAACGGCAGGCAAGACAAGGCAGGCAGACGGTTGGTATCTTTCGAGATATGCTGTCCGGCTCCTTGTTCGTAAGACTTGATGTCCGTGTAAAACAAAGCCTCGGCAGGATATTTCGCTGCATTCAAATCCATCACCAGACAGTTGGGCTGGATTGATTTGACCAGACGATAAATATCTTCAAAAGGTACGTCATCGTAAGAGATACGTGACCACGGGGCATCCCAACCGTCAATGATCAAAGCTGTTATTTCACCATAGTTGGTCAACAGTTCGCGAAGTTGCTCCTTGATCATTTCGATATGCTGCGGAGTTATACACTTGGGACGCAGCCGGGCATGCGTATCGAGGATCGAATAATAGAGCATCACTTTCATCCCTTCGGCACGGAATGCGTCGGCATATTCTTTTACCACGTCACGTTTGAACGGGCTGCTCATTACACTATAATCGGTCGTTTTAGTATCCCATATACAGAAACCGCTATGATGTTTCGTTGTCAGACATCCGTAGGTCATGTTGGCTGATTTTGCCGCTTTTGCCCATTGTTTGCAGTCCATCCTGACAGGGTTGAAAAGCTCGGGAGCAGCATCCGGGTCCGGCCAGTCCTCATTAAAGAAGGTCGGCATGTTGAAATGAATGAACATACCACAGCGTAAATCAACGAATTCCTGTTGCAGCTGGTGCAACGACTTGGTTTGAGCATTCAGGCATAACACCGAAGTTATACCCAGGATCATCTGTAAAAACAGTCTTTTCATCATCTATTTATTTATTAATTATTAATTAAGTACATTAGTATCATTAGCTTATACTATCTTATTCACATTCATTCTCAGTCTCTCTGATACTTCATCCACATTCCACCTTTCGAAGTAGCTTCCGTATCGGGACACAAAAGATAGATGTAGAATTTATCTCCTGCACTCTGACGGTCGTGACGAACAACAAAAAGCCCTTTCTCATTGAACCAAGTATCTATCAGGTCTTTACAGTAGGCATTTATCTCGGCCACTTCCGTCGCATTAAGAGTACCGCCGCCACAGGTCTGTCCGCTGCCGGATATGTTCTTAAATAGGACACGGTCTTTATCGGAATTATTCATCAGGATGCTTACTCCTTCTTCACTGCTCGGGAAAGCGAGGTTTGCAAACCACCATGTCCAGATAACGAGCGGTCTTTGTTTTGGACTTCCACTCCATCCGTAGTCATAACTCATGGCATTTATATCGGCAATTGTTCCGCCGGAGCTTGTAGCCTGTCCGCCTGTTCCCGCCCATATTTCATCGCAAGCGGCACCGTGATCCTGCGCTTTTCCGAGTGTGAATTTTCCTCCGGAAGTCACATAGTCGAAGTCATTGACCGCTCCCTTGTTGGAGGTCAGGGTTACATTTGACATACCGTCTACCGCCACCGCATCACCGGTGCAATCAATGGCTTTGAAGGCATAAGTGGCTCCGTTCACCGATTTAATCTGTTCTACCGGCGTGTCCAGTTTGAAGATTTGCCCTTCTTTCGTCAGTTTAGATTCATAATATTGCGTATGACCGTTCGCATCGCTTCCATCCTTGTTTTCAATCGTTATTATCTTGACAGAAAGATCATTGACACCATTTAGTACCAAGCCATAATAACCGATAAAATTGCCGGAAGCGTCACAGATGGACTGATTATCCAATAAATTTTTCTCAAAGAGTTCGGTAAAGTCCGCTTTTGAAGCAACTTTACCATCGATGTATGCCTGTGTAGTCGGCTGCAGTTCAATGGTATTGCCGGTAGATTCACCGTATAAGTTCAGCTGCGGCGCCTCTCCTTCTGCCGGAATCTCTGATACGACAAACTTGGTATCTGCAAATTCACTTCCCAGATTTTGCAGATGCACATCGCAATTCTCAATATCCAGTGCCACTTCCTTGCCTTTGGCAGAGAATGATGTTTTTCCTTCTACAGCCATCTCCAGAAAGTCCGAATCCAATGTCACTGTTCCATCTTCATGAAACTGGAAGTAAAACTCGTGCCCCTGATAGTCAGCTTTCCAACAGCCATCGGCTGTGCCATACAATATTTCTTTAACGGAGGAAGCCTTCAGACGGTCACCATCTCCGTAGCCCACGTCATTCAAGTCTAAGGTATTGCAACTCCAGAAGCTCGTGCACAGCACAGCTAATGCAAATAATACTTTCTTCATCATAGTTGTTTTTTAAAGGTTGCTCTATTAGTTATTTTGCAGGAACACTTCCACCTCTGTCTTGTATTCGTTCCAGAGTTCTTCCATCGTAAGGTCCGGGTAGCTCTCCTTCAGGATATACTTCACCGCATCCTCCAGGCTCCACTGGTTGGTCAGTTCGTCCATCAGCACCGTCCATGGCAACATACGTACGAAGTCGCCATTATAGAGACGCAGCCAGCTCATAAAAGCACCGGAAGTATTATAGTCAACCTGCCAGACAAAGTATTTATCACTCTGCGGATTCCGGTAAGACTTGGCGATAGCGGCCTGATACTCTTCTTTTTGCGTAGCCAGAATATATCCTTTGCTCGCTACTTTCACAGCGTCCGGCCATCCTTCCTGATACCCCTGTCGGTCACAATCCTGCACACCGTCCATGATATATTTTCCTTGTTTGGGCATCCACTGCACGCAGTGTCCCATCTCGTGCATAAACACATGCTGCATGTCCGGCAATTTCCACCACGCATCGTTCGGATTGCTTTCCGAAGCCGGATAAACAATGCCTCTTCCTTCGTTATGGGTGGGGTAATCTATCGCATACGCTCCTCCGGTCTGGTCTTTCTTGATAAAGACACGCAGTTTGCTGTAAGGGTCAAAAGCCAGATTATAGGGATCGAATGACATAGCCGCACAATCCATATAATACCATTTCCGGAACTCTTCCTGAGTAGCAGCCTCATCTCCGTTACCTATCAGATTATACAATGCAGAAACGGGACGTATCTCCGAATCACTCTCAAAGGAAATCTGAACTTGTGTCGCCTGGCTGGTTTTAAAATACTGCCAGACAGCATAGTTCATATCCACTTGAAGTTCATACTTATCCGCCTGATCGCTCAGATTCGTCCAGTCACTTGTCTGCCGGGCACCGTCGGCATCTTTGTAGATAGAACGGAAACGAAGTTCCTCTACACCGTAACGGTCTGTAACCACTACTGTACGATATTTACTCAGACGCAGAGTGGTCGGCTCGTTGCCATAATCCCGCCTTTTCACAGTCAGGTTGCCAAAATCACCGACATTCGGTATCATGACGCGCTTTATCTTTTTGCCTGAGAGCAGGGAGTTGAATTCTACTTCCACTCCCACATATTCGTCTCTCTTTTCCCAGCCGGAGTTACTGCCGTCCCACGTGAGGTAAAGTTCATTCAGCACCTCATCATATTTCGCCTCTTTGAGAGGGGCAGTCGCATATCCGGCTACGGTATTCCCGTCTTTCAGTACAGGCTGATAATCTTTATAGATGTCAGGAGTTGCAAAGCTGTCTTCCTCACCGTAGCAGGCAGCCAGCGTCAGCGAGACAAACAACCCGAAAGCTATATCTTTCCAATGTTTCATAATCTTCTTGTTTAAGCGTTATTGTTCGAATATTGTATTACCATCCTAAGTTTTGTACCAGCGACGGGATACGACGGAGGTCATCATAAGGTATCGGCATGAAATATTGCTTTTTCGTAAATGCTACACGAGTCTCAAAAGAGGTCCTTTCGAAGAATGCCGGATAATCCTTATCCATATTCATACCGTATACTTTGCCTCCTTCGCCTCCGGTGTGATATGCCGGATAGATCCAATGTTCGGGATCATTCTGTCCTTCCGCCACTTTCCAGCGACGCACATCGAAATAGCGGTTCCATTCGAAGACAAGTTCAACCAGACGTTCGCGGCGGATACGGTTCAGCAGATCGGTCTGTGTCTTTGGACAGGTTATCTTGCCGGCTGTTGCGGTAAACGTATATTCGGGAATGCCTGCACGGACACGGATTTTATTCAGATAAGTCAGGGCATTGTCGAGATCGCTGCACATACAAAGCGCCTCAGCATATCCCAAATACATATCTGCCAGCCGAAGTACCGGAGAGAAGTGTTTCGAGCCGTTGTTGTTAGAAGCTTTCGCACCCCGACGGATCAAGTATCCCGAATCCGGACAGTCGCCGGAGGCTTTGGACTTGCCGCAGGTTCCGTTTGCACCGTTGGTGAAGTCTGTGCGCATTTCCTCATTGTACTTACCTTCGTTCAGCCAGATAGAGCCGCTATAGGTAATATTCACATAAAAGCGCGGTTCACGGTCTTTCCACTGTTTCAGCACTTTGGACTTATCGGCGTCAAAGTAAAGACGGGAAGGGTTGTTGGGGTCATAATATCTTCCGGATGTGAAGTTGTTGGCGCCCGGTATACCCTCGAATTTGTCATAGCCGGGGTCTTCTTCGATGGTCAGTCCGTCTTTCGTAAAGAACAGGTCTACCGTTTCCTGGGTTGTATAATAGCCACCGCCGCCAGTCACGTCGGTATCCTGGAAGTCGGTAAACTTAGGACATACCCAGTAGGTATAGTCGTACAAATCTCTCAGCTTCACAAAAATCAGTTCATCAACAGCTTCCCAGGTTGTGGTGAAAAACTCGCCCGCAGCCCTGCACGAAGCATAAGGGTCTAGTTTTCCATTCGTATAGACCTCGGTCAGCTTATATCCCTGTCCGGTTGCGAAGGTCATAAACCGTTCATACGCATCACGTGCCTGAGCCCATTTGGAGTTATCTTCAGTCTGAGGGAAAAGTTGTTTGCCGTCTTTATTCTTGACTGATGCCTGATCCGTATTTCCGTTGAAAAGCGGACTTGCCCAATAGAGGTACAGCTTTGCCTTGAGTGCCATACAAGTGGCGACATCCATACGTCCCAGGTTTGCCTTCCCGGCTCTCTGGAGCAAATCGCCGGAATCAATGGCGCTCTGCAATTCCGTAGCGATGAAGTTTACGCATTCGTCTACTGAATTACGTTCTTTAATCAGTTCTTCCAAGGAAGCGTCCAAAGGAATGGGATCTTCGCCAATCAACGGAATGGGACCGTAAAGGCGCAGCAATTCAAAATAATAGTATGCCCGCAATGCACGTGCTTCCGATTTCCACTTTCCACGTGTAGAGGCGGCGGCTTCTGTACATTTATCTACGTTCTGGATGAACGTACTTGCTTTAGCTATTGCCTGATAGTACTTTGAGAAGTACTCACTTGCCTGTGCAGAAGCGGAGTTAAAGGAACCGTTGGTCCATTCCGCATACGTTTTGTTCCAGCGGTTTGCTCCGTCCAACGATGCTTCTGTAAAGATACCTCCGTAGGTGTTCGGATGAATGGCATCTGTCACTTCACGCACGTAGCTGTATACATTGTTCAGATATTCTTCCGTCCTTTGCTTGGAGGCAAACGTTTCGTCCAGTCCAAACTGCACACCGGGAATCGGTTCAAAGAAATCACTGCAAGCAGTCAGTCCGACACACATCGATGCAGCCAACAGGTATTGTTTTATTCTATTCTTCATAACGATTATTTGACTTTAGGGTTAAAAACTAAACTTGACTCCGACCGAATAGCTGGATACATTCGGATAAGCTGTTCCGTTGCTCGTATTCAGTTCCGGGTCCCACAGCTTGAAATTAGAGAAGGTAAGCAGATTCGTACCCATAAGGTAGACGCTTGCACTTTTGAGGAAACATCTGTCCAGCAGTTTTTTCGGTATATTATAGGATATGTTCAGTTGTTTCAGACGCAGGAAGCTGACGTCTTTCACCCACCACGAACTTTTCTGAACATTGTTCGTGTTGGCGTCACTGCCGACATACATGCGTGGATAGAACACATCCTGATTGGTCGGATCGTCGGGACTCCAGCGGTCGTGGATGTTGGCAAAGACATTGTCACGGCCTTCGTCATCCCAGAAAGGCTTGATACAAATGCCGTCCAGATAGCGGTCAGCCTGTCCGGTTCCCTGAAACAGGGCACTGATAGAAAAGTCTCCGATCTGTAGGTCGGCACCGAATCCGTAATAGATTCTAGGGACATCACCGCGTCCGATGACGGTCTTGTCATAGTTGTCGATCACACCGTCTCCGTTCAAGTCACGGTATTTGATATCGCCTACATGTACTGTTCCGAACTGGGTAGCATGGTCTTCAATCTCCGCCTGACTGGTAAAGAGCCCATCGGCTATGAATCCCCAAGTCGCATTTACATTCGTACCGCGTGTCTCCATCCAAGGATAGTCTACCGGCGGTTCGTCATTCTCTATAATCTTGTCTTTATTGAAAGTCAGATTGCCACGTACCGTAAGGAATGTCTTCTTACCCAGCCGTTGTGTATAGTCCATCGCCAGCTCTATACCTTTGTTTTCTACGACACCCAGATTAGCATAAGGGTTTTCGATCCATCCTGCGTAGCTGGGGATTGTACTGCGTTGCAGGAAGATGTTGTCGCGACGTTCCTTGAAAAAGTCGACTACAAAGGACAGATTATCATTCAGAAACTTGATATCGATACCCAAATCTTGCTTTCTGGATTTAGACCAAGTGACATTTACACCGTACTTTTCTTCTCCATACCCGTTGGCACTTGTATAATTGGTTCCGAACATGGTTCCTGTCAGACCGGTGAACACCCCCTGATACATGAAGCGTCTGCCTGTTGCGGTATCACTGCCGACCCATCCGTCCGTATAGCGGAATTTGAGGAAGGAAATGTATTTGCGAACCGGATTCCAGAAAGATTCATTGGAGACTGCCCATCCCAGACCAAAAGCAGGGAAAACACCATAACGCTTGCCCGGACTGAAGTTCTCCGAACCATTGATACCGAGATTGAATTCTGCGAAGTAACGGTCGTTCCATGAATAAGTAGCACGTCCGGCAAAACCGCGTTGCTTGTAAGGCATACCGCCAATGACATCCGTCGCATTCAAATCCCAATATACTTTCTGATTGTAAAGCAACAGACCTCCTACCCGATGAGCACCGAAACTACGATCATAGTTCAAGGATGCTTCTGTATACACCGTGCGGCTGCTCCATTGCTCCGGTGTCTGAAGTGACAGGCTACCGTCTGCTTCTTTCAGCACCGAGTAGAGGTAATCGCCTGTTTCTTCATCAAACAAGGTGTCTTCTATCCAGATTCCGTTTTCGTCCGTTTTACCGGCAAAGGTGTACATCGGTTCGTTCCGGTTATATTTTCTCTTACGTGAATTGTAAGTATCGAAAGCCACCATGGCAGAAACGGAAAGTCCTTTGCTCCACTTCCAGAAATCCAAGTCCTGCTTCACGCGGATATTAGAATTTAACTGGCTGGAAAATTCATCATAATAACCTCCGCGAGCCAGCAGACCGTAAGGGTTGAACTTTTGCTGTGAGTTAATACCGGACACGGTACCATTAGGCAGCAACAAAGGATAAATAACCGGATTCACATCCATACAGGCTGCATACAGTGAACTGGTGCTGCTCTGCGGATAATGTCCCTGTCCCAGATAACCGGAAAAACCCAGATCAACCGTCGTCTTGGAAGTCGGCTTCAGATTCAGGTTGGAGGTAAAGTTATAACGGTCATACTTCATCTGAGTATTGTAGTTCTCCAGCTTGAAGTTGCGGGTCATACCGGTTTCTCCGTAGTAACTCAATGAGGCATAATAGTTTGCATTAGGTACACCACCACGGATATTAATATTCCCGCGACGGTTGTGTCCCCAGTCATTGAACAGGTTATCAGCCCAGTCGATGGCCGGATACAGGTAAGGATTATACAATCGGGGATTGTCATTCGGCAATAAACCGTTGGCCTTCTTTGTCGCTTCGATATAAGCAGCCGAGTATTTAAGTGTACCGCTTGTATTCATCTGCGCCTCGTTGCGTGCATCCATGTAAGTGTAAGCATCTGCCATATCTACTTTCTTGGTCAGGCGGGTAAAACTTTCGTAATAGTCCACACTAAACTGCGGTTTGCCTACTTTACCGGGTTTGGTTTTCACGATTACGACTCCGTTGGCACCACGTACACCATATACTGCAGTTGCGGAAGCATCTTTCAGCACTGTAAACGATTCGATATCTTCAGGGTCGATATTGTTGAAACTACGTTCCACCCCATCAACGAGTACAAGAGGACTGGAACTCTGTCCGAGCAAGGAAGATAAACCACGAATCCAGATATCCGATTCATCGTGACCGGGTTCGCCGCTACGCTGAACGGCAACCACCCCGGCAATGCGTCCGGAAATAGCAGAAGACAGACTTGCAGCAGGCATCTTAATGTCTTTCACATCCATCGTAGACTGAGCGCCTACCACGGATACTTTACGCTGATTGCCGTAACCCACTACTACCACTTCATCCAGTGACGACACATCTTCCCCCAAAACGACATCTACGATTTTTTGCTTTGCTACCTTTACCTCTTGCGGCTTATATCCTATATAAGATATGAGCAGAATAGGATTCCCTGTTGAAAGCTTCAAGGTATACTGACCGTTCATATCGGTAATGGTACCATTCGTTGTACCTTTTTCCTGAACACTCACCCCTATGAGCAGTTCTCCTTTTTCATCAGAGACACGGCCTGTGACGGAGCTTCCTTGCGCCCATACTGTTACACTACACGTAAGTAACAATAGCAGTAGCCATAATGACCTGATGCGATGTTTTTTCATTTCAAACAAATTCATACTACTTGTTTTTAATTAATAATAATAAGGTTACCAAATACGTTTAATACGTTGACGCAAATTAAAGGAATAACCAAAGAAACGGGATACTCCTGTGCGCCAAAAAACAGAGAAGAGAAAAAATGTCTGTTTAAAGTACAGATGGTAAAATAGAGTACTGGATAACACCCTATATCTCAGAATAATAAACAATGGAAAACAAAAGAGAGTACAAAGGAGACCAACCTTAAAAAGCAGCACAGATCAGCATGGAAATTTGTTTCTTGGCAACTAATACCAGACCGCTTCCTGACTGTTCGTTCACTCCTGATTTTTATGAGTGTCATTCCCTAAAAGCTTCTCTCTATATACCTTAGGAGTTACGCCAAACTTACGAGTAAACTCTTTGTAGAAGTAAGCACGACTGGATATGCCCACATCGGAAATTACATCCTGAATAGACAGTTCCTCGTTCTGCAACAAACGGGCGGCCTTCTCCATCCGGTAATCTTTAATCAAATCGCTGGGTGACATACCCGAAATCTCCTTAAACTTCCGGTAGAACTGACGGGAACTCATCAACATTTGTTCTGCCACAAACGTGGAGCCCAAATCTTCACGATCCAGATTCTGCTCCACGACCTGCAAGAACTTCCTGACAAAATCCGCCTGCTCCGTAGTGGTACAAACAATAGAATCTGCCCAGCCTTCCAGGTCTTCCATATAAATCTGTCTGGCTTCCCGCTTGCCATAAATCACTTTATGAATCGTTTCTTTCAAGAATGGTATATCATAAGGAAGAACAATATAAGAATCTGCCCATAGAATCAACTCCCGCTGCATAGACGCACTGACTTTCCATGTCAACATCGGAATAAACGCTGTCTTCGACAACATGGAACGATTCTTATTGACATACTTTATAAAAGTACTTTCCGCATCGGCATACATAAGCATATCCACCAGAAATAAAGTCGGTGCGGACTTATGCATCTCGTCAAATGCCAACTGCACACTCCGCACTGAACGGACTTCATACTCATCGGAAAGTAACGCACTGATCAACCAGACGATCTCTTCCCTGTCTTCCAACAACAAAACAGTTTTTCTCACTTCATTCTGCTCTGCCACAACAACCGGATCGAATGTGATAGTCAACTGATTATCCTGCCCTACAGGGGTTATATAGCGCATCACACTATTCTGCTGCTTCAATGCAGAAAACACGAAACGTTGCATGGTCCGTATCCTGAACATATCATCCGAATCTTTCGCCCTGATAGACAAGAGTTCTTCTCCGGACAATACATCATTCAATCCTTTCACTGTTTCATCCGGAGAAACAAATGTCAGCATCATACAACCTGCTTCTTCTGTCACCGTCACTGATACCTTCTCTGTCTTACAACTGGAAATATAAAGGTAACTGAAATAAAGGATACAACGTAACGCATTTTTATAGGCGGGATAAGTGAAATTTTCCGGAATGTCTAACTGTATCGAAGAGACATCATGGCCTTCTTTTTCAAGTACTTGAAGCACCTCTTCCGCCAACTTCAAAAGAGACAAACGCCCCGAAACCGAAAAATGCAGCGACGACAACAAACGAAAACATTCATCACCCAACCCACACCCAAAGAGCAAGGACATCACAGATTCACGAATCTGACCTATTTTCTCTGCATGTCCTTCAGAGGAGATATTCTTGTCGTTTAGCTGATCACAAGCCTGATAAATGAGAGTACAAGTATTGAGCACCTCACGCGCCTGATAACTATCCGCCGCCAGAGATATATTTCGATTTTCCGACTCCAGTAGTTTCTTCATCATCCGTTCATGACGAAAATACTTGCGGAAAAGATGAATCACATACATTGCCAATACGATACCCAATAGTATATAAATAATGTACGCATACACTGTGCGATACCAAGGGGGCAGAATGTGCACGGGAATCGTGAAGGTCTTGTATTCCGTAGCAAACACATCTTTCTTATAGCGAACCTTAAACAGATAATCTCCGGACGGGACGCTGAAATAGGATGCTTCATTCACACTGCTGAAAGCTCCCCAGTCCTTATCATAACCTTCGAGCATATACGAGTATTCCACATCGCCACCACTGGCATAATCAGGTACTACAAAGAATAAAGAAAACGAAAGATTGGCTCCCTGCATCCGCAGCCCTTTCCTGTCCGGCAAATAATGGTCTTGCAAATTGACAAATGTCTTTTCTATGATCAGCTTACGCAATAATATTTCCGGATAATATTCCGGTGCTGCCGACACCTTCTTATCAAGGTAGAGCAATCCGTCGATTCCTCCGAAGAAAAGACAACCAGTATATGGACAACGGTAATATGCATCATCGCTAAACTCTCCTATCTGAATGCCTCCACTGTAATAATAGGCATGAGAAAATGAATTTTCCGGATTGAATTTGATCAGTCCGCGATTCGTCCCCAGCCACAGCAGCCCGTTGGCATCTTCCAGAATACTATGAATCATATCATTAAGCAACCCTTGTTCACGACCGATATAATCCGCTTCCAGTTTGCGTTCTTTAAAAGTAACGCACACCAAGCCGGAGGTAGTGCCCACATACAATTGCTCTCCATGCCAGTGCAAACAGAGAATATCGTCTACAGATTTATGCAGAATCTCATTCAGGGAATAGATCTGATACTCTTCCGTTTTCCGGTCAAAACGTATCAATCCCTTTTGCCTGCTTCCCAGCCACAACAGGGAATCTCCTTGTGGCACCATACTATAAAAAAGGTTAAGCTCTTGTTGCTCATGGTAAAAACGATAATTCTTCCACGATTTGATTTGAACGTCCTGCTTACTGTTATCTACTATTACTTTATAAAAACCTTTACCCGAAGTCGCCAGATAAAGGACACTGTCGCTTTCCTCAAAGATGGAATGCACTTCTGCCACTTCTCCTCCAGTTCCTGTTTCCCTATTTGAAAGTTCATGCAACTTTCCATTATCAAAAGAATAATAGCATAAGCCCGAAGAGCCGGTTCCAACCCAGAATCCATTCCTATAGCGGCTCTCCAACATGGAATATACCTGAAATTCCCTGTTCTGCTTGACATACGACATCGCATTCTGCTTTTTATCCAATGAGTAAACCTCTGTGTTGGAATCTTTTACCCCATCCCGATAGTTTTTCACATGCAGCAATCCGTCTCCCTTTGTTCCAAACCAAAGTCCCCCGTATTTATCGGTCATTATCGATCTTACCTGACGGGTCAAATTGGGAGAGAAGCTGTTTAACATCAGATTAGTGGCAATAGAATACTTCTTGGAATACATAATGGCTCCTTGCCCGTCGGTTCCTACCCACAGTACCCCTTGCCGGGAGTCATTATAAATACCATAGATACGCATATTCTGATCGATAATCTCCTCTGCATACTTTTGAGAAAGACGCAAGCGAATCAGACCATTCGTCTGGAATGCGATAACAATATCCTCATAGAAAGGTACGATTCCCGTTATTTGCCCATATTTATGAACCATCTCACCAATGTTACGGATGTAAATCTTAGACTTTCTTGATATATCATACACAAAAAGATCATAATCCGAATCATAGAAACAGAATACACCATTCTGATAGCAGACATACTGTATCTGCTTGGAGTGAAAATGTGAGGGAGTAGTAGTGAGACGAGTAGACAAGGTATCCTGATCGAAAGAGTTTAAAGAGAAACGATACAGGTCACCGCTTTCATAAGGGAAAAGGTATAATTCACCTTCGTCGGTAACAAACGCGCGAACATCTACTTTCAGCATTTTAATATCGGGCATCGGAATCCGCACAAAACGGCGATGGTGGGTATTGTAATAGGCAATCCAGTCATAACTCAACGCCCATGTATTACCTGCATGGTTGGAATGAATCACGAAATCAGTGTCAAATTCGTAATTGCAGATTACCTGCCGTGAATCCTTCGAAAAACGATTGGCTCCCAAATGTGTAGTTATCCACAAGCAACTGCTGTCTGCCTGCTGAATAGAATGAATAATGTTATTGCTCAGCGTCTTTTGTTCCGAAAAGTCGGAACGAAACACTTCCATACTTTTCCCATCGTAACAGTTTACCCCATCATAGGTACCAAACCACATCAATCCCTCATTATCCTGAAAAAGACAAAGTACGGCGCTATTGGACAATCCCTGCTGATAGTCTACCTTTTGGAAAAGATAGGCATCCTTTACATTGTCAGCTATGCTAATCAATGGACAAATCAATGTGATAAAAACTAGAATCAGGCGTATTCTCATAGCATTTTGGAAAGTAATCAGATAATAATATGCACAAAGGTATATTTTCGGTAGCAAATTACCAAAAGTTTTTTTCGCCTTCAGCGGTTACAAACCTCACATTAACAAATAGGTATCTCAGAAAGGTATGAAAAAAGGGAGGACTCATTTATTAGTCCTCCCTCTCTTATTATGCTCAAAGCTAGTTGATTGCTGTTACTTGGCTAGTTCATTGATTACATCCATAATTTTCTGACCGATCTCTTCAGCAGCTTCCATGGTCGAAGCCTCGCTGTACACACGAATAATCGGTTCCGTATTGCTCTTGCGCAGGTGCACCCACTTATCAGCGAAGTCAATCTTCACACCGTCGATGTCATTGATTTCCTCGTTCTTATAGATTTCCTTTACTTTAGCCAGGATAGCATCCACATCGATTTCCGGTGTCAGGTCTACCCGGTTCTTGGCAATGAAATAAGGAGGATAAGTAGCACGAAGCTCGCTCACCTTCTTTCCTTCGTGAGCCAGATGGCTGAGGAATAAAGCGATACCTACCAAGGCGTCACGTCCGTAATGGCTGGCAGGATAGATCACTCCACCGTTTCCTTCACCGCCAATGACAGCATTCGTTGCTTTCATCTTGGTGACTACATTTACTTCTCCTACAGCAGAGGCGCTATATTCCATACCGTATTTGCGGGTTACATCACGCAAAGCACGGGTAGAGCTCAGATTAGAAACCGTATTGCCCGGAGTATGCTTCAATACATAATCGGCTACAGTAACCAATGTATATTCTTCACCGTACATGACACCGTTCTCGCAGATCATAGCCAGACGGTCAACATCCGGGTCTACAACGAATGCAACATCCGCTTTTCCACCTTTCATCAGGTTCATGATGTCACCCAGGTTTTTTTCAAGTGGTTCGGGGTTATGCTGGAAGTTTCCGGTAGGTTCACAATAGAGTTTCTCTACATGTTTCACACCCAGACGTTCCAGGAGTTCCGGAAGGATAATACCTCCTACAGAGTTTACACAGTCGATAGCTACACGGAAATTCGCTTTCTTGATAGCTTCCACATCTACCAGGTCGAGAGCCAGTACGCTGTCGATATGTTTTTGATTGTAAGTCAGGTCTTTGCGATAAGAGCCCAAGTGGTCTACATCGGCATAGTCGAATTCCTCAGCCTCAGCAATACGAAGTACTTCATTGCCTTCTTCCGCATTCAGGAATTCTCCATGTTCATTGAGTAGTTTCAGTGCGTTCCACTGTTTGGGGTTGTGAGAAGCTGTCAGGATGATACCGCCACAGGCGCCTTCCATCGTCACAGCCAGCTCGGTAGTCGGGGTAGAAGCCAGATCGATGTCTACAACATCCCAGCCCATTCCCATCAGTGTGCCGACAACTACGTTTTTTACCATTTCACCTGAGATGCGGGCGTCGCGTCCCACTACAATTTTGTTGCTTTGTGCCTTACAGGTCTTACGAATCAAAGTAGCATAAGCCGAGGTGAATTTTACAATGTCAAGCGGATTTAGTCCCTCACCCGCTCCTCCGCCAATAGTTCCGCGGATTCCAGAGATAGATTTGATTAGAGTCATAGGTCTTTTAACTAAGATTTATATGGGGGTTAATTCAGTGCTTTGCTGAATGTCCAAATATCATAATAGTATGGATTGACGTATTGTTGTGCTGATGAATGTCCTACCTTGGAAGGAACGATCAAACGTACATGGGCATAGTTGCGCACAAAAGGTAGTGCAAGCAGCCAGCCTGCAGGTACTGCTGTTGATTGATAATAACTTGCCCAATAATAGTCCATTTGTATGAAAGTACCGTACACATAGCTGCCTTCGGCTACATAACGGAATACAGCAGGATTCGTGTAAAGCTGATTTGCATCTCCCCACTCTTCGAGGAAAACATTGAAACAGGTAGTGTCGCGTGTCATTATATCTTCTTCGATATAACGGACGCAGATTTCATTGTTGTTAGCGAAAGTATCCGTTTTGTTCTCAGCACTTCCACGATCTACAATCTGCATATATACACCATCGGAGAGGGCAACGTATTCATTCCGTTCCAAATTGGTGACAGTATCATTCTTCTCAAATTCGTCCTGTGAAATGATCCGGATTCCTTTATCTTTGATAAATTTATTCACCGCATTCTTTTCGTCCTCCAACATTTCAGCATAAGTCTTTGAATCGTCGCACGCCTGGAATATACCTCCGGCTGCCAACAAAGAGAGAAATAAAAATACAAGTTTCTTCATTATCTGTTATTTAGCTATATTCTGCACAAATGTATCTCAAATTCATTGAAAGATGAAAGGGGAAAGTTGAAAGTTGGTAACTTTTAACCTTTCTCTGTCTACTTTTAACCTTCCATTCTTAGCTTTTGGCTGTCAACAAAGGTTTATATTTCTCCAGTGCCTGTTCGAAAACGGCTTTCGCCTCCTCTATCGTTCCGAAAAATTCACCGCCCGAAGCATTCAGATGACCGCCTCCGTTAAAGAATTCAGCTGCAAGCTGATTGCATGGGAAAGTACCGACCGAACGGAGCGAAATCTTAATCATCGGCTTTTCCGTATCTTCCCGCAAGAAACAGGAGAAACATACGTTCTTAATGGTAAGGGGAATATTCACAAACCCTTCGCTGTCACCTTTTATATAGTCAAACTTACTTTGTTCTTCCTTTGTCAGCGATATCAATGCGGCATTGTAATCTGAGTAAACCACCATATTTGACAACACATACCCCATCAGACGCAGGCGGCTCTCTGAATATGTATTGTATACTTTACGGTAGATATCATCTTTATCAATCCCTTTGGAAAGGAGTTCGCTGATGATAAAATAAATCTCGCGATTGTTGGAATTGTAGGTAAAGCCACCTGTATCCGTCATCATACCGGTATAGATACATTCTGCTCCTTCCTTTGAGATATCACTAAAGTACCCCATACGGCAAATCAGACGAAATATCAATTCTGAAGTGGAAGATATCTTAGGATAAGACATGGTAATCTTACAGAATTCTTCGGGATAAAGATGATGGTCGATCATCACTTTGCGTGCCGGAGAAGCTGCCACGGCATCCGCCATCTCATCAATACGCTTTAAGGCATTAAAGTCCAGACAGCAAATCACATCAGCTTCGGCAATCAATTTGTCCGCAAAGTCCTTATAGCGGTCATACAAAAGGATATCCTTGCTGCCCGGCATCCAGCGGAGGAAATCGGGGAAAGCGTTAGGAACAATTACATTTACTGTCTTCTCCTGTGAATCCAGGAAGTGATAAAGCCCCAGTGAAGAGCCGATAGCATCGCCGTCGGGCGACACATGAGAAACGATTACTATTTTGTCAGCGCGCTCAAACCACTTGGTAAAGTGGTCGATTTTTGCCTGTTCTATTACTTTAGTCAACATACCATATTCTTTTTCGAGTTGCAAATGTACGATAATTCTTCGTACTTAGAGCAAAAACCGCACAGAACCTTCTTCAGACAGAGTGATAAAATGCAGATGCAGTCTCTTACATTCCTCCCGGAAGAACTGTTTGCGATCATCGGAAAGGGAAGCATCCAACAGGATACAAGATGGAGAAAAGAGTCCGGTAAGTTCTTCCAGACGACCGTTATAGCCTTTGCATAAGTACATATAATTAATAAATAACGGCGAAGCGGCAGATTTGTTCCGCCATCGATTATCGGTCACCATACAAATACGGCAGCCATGATAAAATACAATCTGCTGATGACGACAGAAGTCAACGTTCTGACAATCAGCCGTTACTTCTATTGGAGGCAGAAGTTGATGACGTCTCCAATAATTAGCCGCTACAGCCTGCAAACGGCGCTTATCAGAAAGGGTATCGGCATAGTTCAGCCAAGAAGTCCCATCCTCAGCAATACAATGAATCGCCGGACAACCACGGACATTGTAAAATACAAGGCTCGGACAAGGACGGTCATACCAGCGCATGACCGTGTGATAAATGCCCAGACACAACAGGCAGGAAAAGCAAACAACAAGATTCCTGAACCTTCGGGTCTTCAAATAATAAAGGAAAAGCAACAAGAAAATGTAGATGCCCAACACCTCCAGACGATAAAGCCAGATACCATCCAAGGAAGCATAAGGAAGTTGCTCAACCCACCGGACAAAATCATTCAGCACTTTCAACAGGAATCTGACTGCTCCCGCCATAACAAACTGAACGGCAGGCAGTGGAGTCAGAAGAAGCATAAGAACGGCAGCATACAAAGTTACAGTCACCAAAGGTATGACTACTAAATTAGTCAGCAGAAAATGAGTGGAGAAACGGGAGAAATACAGCATTACAAGCGGAGCAGTTCCTATTTGCGCAGCTATCGATACACTCATCAATCCCCAAACATATTTTCCTATCCTGCTCTTCACAGGCAACAACTGATAGACCGGTTTCTGAATCATCAAAATAGAAAGTACAGCTAGAAAAGATAATTGAAAACCAACATCGAACAACCAAGCCGGATTGACAAACAGCATTACCCATGCGGTAGCAGCCAGTGTATTCAGAGTCAATGATTGGCGTCCGAACAGTTCCGCTATTGCCAAAACCGAGAACATACTTACCGAACGGACTACAGACGGCGACAGACCAGTAAAAAAGGCAAAAGACCATAATAAAACAAGGAGCAGAACGGAACGGAAATATCGCCCTGCCTGCCACTTCCTTGTTAGAGGTTTCAAAAGGAGGAAAAGCAAAGCATACAAAAGCCCTATATGCAGGCCGGATAGAGCCAAGACATGACTGGCACCGGATACTGAATAACTTTCACGGATAGAGTCACTTAAATCGGTCTTCTCACCCACGGTCAACGCTGAAAGCACAGCCAGTTCATCTCCTTCAAATCCCAGCTTCCGATAAAGGTTTATCACCTTTTCCTGACAAAACATCGCAGTATACCTGATAGATGGTGACCATAACGCCCATTTCCCGGATGCTACGTACCCCGTTCCACTAATGCCATGACGCATCAAATAGCGGGCATAATCAAACTCATCAAAGTTTCCTCCGTTAGCGGGTGGAGCAATGCGGGCAGATACCAGCAGTTCATCTCCTATCTTTAATTGTTTATCCCCCAGTTTCAATAAAGTAAACAATGAATCTTTCTGCAAATAAAGAATAGCCTTTCGCCCTATCGGACATACCCCTGACGAATCTCGCAGCTCTTTAAGCAATACCCTACAGAGCAACGTCCGTTCTTTAGTCTCCGGAGTATCCGTTAGTCGTACCCGATAAACCGCTTCCTTCTCCGGAAAGTCATATACCGTTTGTTTTAATTGACAAGTAATGCCTAGCCACCCGCCTGCGAAACAAAGTGCAAAGACAGATATTCCAAAACACCACCGAAGTGAACGCCGTTTCAGAAAATAGAGGGCAATGCACAGTCCGGCAAAGAGACCAAAGTTCAGAATACTCCAAAACAGTTCCGTCGATTGATCAAAGAACCAATCTCCACAAAAAACGCCTGCTATCCACGGGATAATCAGGCGTATATAAGGATACTGATGTAAAGAGGCAGTATTCAATGTGTCCGTTACAACTTGTGTAACTGGCGGATCATCTCTTCCGGGTCCGGTGCTCCGAAGACAGCATTGCCGGCTACCAGCACATCCGCTCCTGCTTCCACCAGTCGGGCACCCGTTTCCAAATTCACACCTCCATCCACTTCAATCAATGCTTTTGAACCGGCCCGTTCTATTAAAGCACGCAATTCACGGACTTTCTCTACAGAATGCTCAATGAACTTCTGACCGCCAAAACCCGGATTCACACTCATGATAAGTACCATATACACATCCTGAATGATATCCTGCAATAAAGCAACAGGAGTTGCCGGATTGATTGTCACTGCCGGCTGCATTCCAGCTTCTTTGATTTGCTGAATCACCCGATGAAGATGCGTACAAGCCTCATAGTGAACATTCATCGTATGTGCGCCCAACGCTTTCACTTCAGGGATAAACTTCTCTGGATTGACTATCATCAGATGTACATCCAACGGTTTGTCCGTCAACTTTGCTACATACTTCAGCACCGGGAAGCCGAATGAAATATTAGGAACAAATACTCCATCCATTATATCAATATGTACCCACTCCGCTTCGCTGCGGTTTATCATTTCAATATCTCTCGCCAGATAACCAAAGTCGGCAGAAAGGATGGAAGGAGAAATAATCGGTTTCATCATTCTATTGTTTTAAGTTCTAAGTTAGCTTGACCGTGGTCAGTTCATTCTATCAATTCATTTTATATCCATCCGACAAGCGGAATCCACGAAGCAATTCATCGGTCTTCAGACGTTTCTTGCCGGGAAGCTGCAAAGAGAGGACAGAAACAAATCCATCGGGCACAGCCACCTTTATATATTTCTTGCCATCCGTCATAACTGTTCCGACAGGCAACTGATGTGCCTCATAAATCTTCTCGCTCTCAAAAATCTTCATCACCACCGCTTCTCCTTCCGGACTGACCAACTCACTCCATGCAGCAGGATAAGGCGACAGACCACGAATGAAATCATACACCTTTTTCACCGGAGAATTCCAGTCAATCCGGCAAGTCTCCTTAAATATCTTCGGAGCGGGACGTAGTTCGCCCACCACTGCCATATCTTCCTGAGCAATTGGTTTCACCGTGTCATTCAAGATCGCATCCACGGTTTCGAGCACCAGCTTACCACCGAGGATCATCAGTTTATCGTGCACCACTTCCACATTATCCGTGTCGGCAATGGGGACACGTACTTGCTGAATCACTTTTCCGGTATCAATCTCGTGTTGCAGGAAGAAGGTAGTGATACCAGTCTCCGTATCGCCGTTGATAACCGCCCAATTGATAGGAGCAGCACCCCGATACTGAGGAAGCAACGAAGCGTGCAGGTTGAAAGTACCCAACCGCGGCATATTCCAGACCACCTCCGGCAACATACGAAAAGCAACCACAATCTGAAGATCAGCTTTCCACTCACGAAGTGCCTGCACAAAAGCCTCATCCTTCAGTTTCTCCGGTTGCAGCAACGGCAAGTTCTGTTCGAGTGCATATTGCTTGACAGGAGAATATTGAATTTTGTGTCCGCGTCCGGCCGGTTTATCGGGCATCGTTATCACGCCTACCACGTTATAACCACCCTCTACCAACTGACGCAGGGCCTCCACCGCAAAATCGGGAGTACCCATATAAACGATCCTTAAATCTTCTTTCTTCATAATCTTCTTATTATCTTCGTAGAAGTTATCTGCATAGTAACCTGGCTCCGGCACCTTGCCGGTTAATCTTCAGAAAAATGTACCAGTACTTGGCGGTATGAGTTAAATATCTTTGATTTGGAGACAAATCCCTGATATCGTCCTTCTTCGTCCACTACCGGCAGATTCCATGCTTTGGTATCATCAAACGTCTGCATCACTTGTTCCATTCCATCCGTATCGAATATCTTGGCAGGAGCAGATGTCATTAATTTATTAACAGTAAAACGGTGATAAAGTTCTTGCCGGAACATGATGTTGCGGATATCGTCGAGCAGGACAATTCCCAACAATTCGCCGGTCTTTTTATCCGTCACCGGAAACATATTACGGTGGGAAGCGGCAATGGCTTTTACCAACTCTCCCAAGTCCATTTCCGGATGCACGGCTACAAAATCTTTCTCCACCACATTCTCCATCTTCATCAAGGTCAGCACTGCCTTATCCTTATGATGTGTGAGGAGTTGACCGCGCTTGGCAAGACGCATGGAATAGATACTGTGAGGCTCGAAAGCGATAATCGTCAGATAGGAACTGACAGACACAATCATCAACGGCAGGAACAAATCGTATCCTCCGGTCAGCTCGGCTATCAGGAACACTCCTGTCAACGGAGCGTGCATAACCCCACTCATGACACCCGCCATTCCCATCAAGGCGAAATTCTTTTCGGGCAGATAGGCGGAAAAGGCAAAGTCATTGCTGAAATGAGAAAACACGAATCCGGCAATACATCCCAGATAAAGCGAAGGAGCGAAAATACCACCACACCCGCCGCCACCATTCGTCGCACTGGAAGCAAACACTTTCAACAAGATAATCAACATCAGATAAACCTGCAACAGATTACTATAGCCGTAGAACATGGAGTTGTTCATAACCGTGTCCCATTCCGCTGCCGAAGTTCCGTTCAACAGAAGTTCGATTGTATCATAGCCTTCACCGTAGAGCGGAGGGAAAAGGAAGATCAGCACACTCAGCATCACACCGCCAAAAGCAAGTTTCTGATAAGGGTTCTTGAGTTTTCCGAATACCCCTTCTATGGAGTTCATCGCCCGTGTGAAGTAGAGAGAAATCAGTCCGCAGAAGATTCCCAGCAAGATCACGTAAGGGATACGTTCCAGTTCGAAAGCCTGATCGAGATTGAACTTGAACATAGCCTCCGTACCGGTTGTGATATAGGAAACGGTCGCCGCAGTCACGGCGGAAATCAGCAATGGAAGCAGAGAAGACATCGTAAGATCGATCATCAGCACTTCCAGTGTGAATACGAGCCCGGCTATCGGAGCTTTAAAGATACCTGCAATCGCACCTGCCGCACCACAGCCGACAAGCAACATCAGCGTGCGGTGTTCCATCTTGAAAACACTTCCCAGGTTGGAACCGATGGCCGACCCCGTCAGTACAATCGGCGCCTCCGCTCCAACCGATCCACCGAAGCCGATCGTGATGGCACTGGCAATCGTAGACGACCAGATATTATGTCGTTTGATACGTCCCTGACGACGCGAAATCGCATACAGAATCTTGGTAACACCATGACTGATGTCATCCTTCACAATATTACGCACGAACCATCCCGCCAGGAAAATACCTATCACCGGATATACCAGATACAGGTAGTTGGCCGATGTCGCATTAAAGTTGTTTGTCAGGAAATTCTGTATCTGATGAATAAGGAACTTCAAAAATAAAGCGGCAATCGCAGTGAAGATCCCGACCAGAAAACTCAATATCAGGATAAACTGCTTTTCCTTAATATTAGCTTCCCGCCATTTGATGCAACGCTGTAGTAAACTCTGTCTCTCCTCTCTTTTCATCTATTCACGAATTATCTTGATCACTCCGCCTTTGTCTAACTTTATAATACTTGAGGGCTTGGGACGGCTCATATCATCCTGCCGGAAGCCGACGATATAGTCCACTGCCGACTTGACTTCTTCGCTGATTTCAGTAAAGTTGGCCGCTCCCGGCTGTCCGCTGATATTGGCGGAAGTGGAAACAATGGCTTTACGAAATTGCTGACAAAGTCTTCTGGAGAATTCTTCATTGGTCACCCGGATACCCACGCTGCCATCTTCCGCCAGCAGGTTCGGGGCCAGATTCCGTGCACCGGAATAAATAATAGTCAATGGTTTGTCGGCTACTTCTATCAGGTCCCATGCCACATCGGGGACATCCTGTACATAAAAATCCACCTTCACAGGAGAGTCTACCAGTACCAGCATAGCCTTGCTATCGGCACGTTTTTTTATCTCATACACCCGGCGTACAGCCTCTTCGTTAGTAGCGTCGCAGCCTATGCCCCATACGGTATCGGTGGGATAAAGGATGACACCTCCTTCATTCATCACCTGACAGGCTTTTTTAATATCTTCTATCATTTCTTGAACTATTTCTGTTGAGAATAACACGCAAAAGTAGTACTTTTGCGTCGAAATAAAAAAGATTAAGGGAAAACAATGGAAGAAATCGTATTTCATCATGCACTGCCTATCCAGTTGCGCTTCAACGACGTAGATAAATTCGGTCACGTCAATAATACCGTCTACTTTTCTTTCTATGACTTGGGGAAGACTGAATATTTCGCCTCCGTATGTCCGGGAGTGGACTGGGAAAAGATCGGCATAGTGGTCGTTCATATCGAAGCCAATTTTGTAAAGCAGATTTTCGCATCCGATCATATTGCCGTACAAACCGCCGTTTCTGAAATTGGAACCAAAAGCTTTCATCTCATCCAACGGGTGATCGACACGGAAACCCAAGAGGTGAAATGTATCTGTAAATCGATCATGGTCACTTTCGACCTAGAAAAACATGAGTCGATGCCGCTAACCGAAGACTGGATAGAGGCGATCTGCAAATTCGAAGGGAAAGACGTACGCAAGAAGAAAAACTGAAAGAAATAAGTTCCCCGTTGCCGGGGATATTCCTTATCGGTGCCGGACTTCGGATAGCCAAAACCTGAGCAATAAGAAAAGTTTTATATGGAATCATGTCCGCTATATAATAGAAATTACTTGCTTATACATTATATTATATATAATTCCTCTCTTCAATAGTGAACGGCAACCATGTGGATAGTCTCTTAATGCACATAAAGGAAGTTTGCCACTTTACGTTCTCCTTGATGATCATAGTTTCTGTTATCACAGGGAAAGTTCACAATTCCCTCTTCCGGTGCACCGGACAGCCATAAGACGGTAGAGCCTCCCCCATCCAGATTCAGCGCATCTTTTCCACCCAATACATGAAGCAGATGTGCCAATTCCGGAATGTTGATTCCGACAGCATTTTCCGGAGATCGCCCGTCGACAGTAACAAACAGAATCTTTCCTTCTTCAGTCAGACAAATAGCACTACGCGGATGTTTGGTTTCTATAAAATTAGCATTGCACTGACTCCAGTCATAGTATTCCCCGTCTTTCAGCATCAACGGGCCGGAAGCTAACACAGAACCTTTATTTTTCTTGTAGTTCTTCTCGATCTGCCTGTCCCAAGGAATGAGCTTCACTTTTCCTTTCTTCTCATAAACCGCTCCTGTCACCCGCAACTTCAATTCATCCAACGAAGTAGTGTCCACAACCTGACTTCCCACCTTCAAAAAACAGACGGAGTTTCCTTTCGTCATATCAAAATAGGAACCGTTGATGGCTCCGGTCGCCTGATGTTTCGGGGCAATCCGGCTTATTTTCTCTAATTGTCCGGTAAAGGCAATACCGACCTTTTTGCCAGTCTTCGGATTTATCTCCAATATATTAATGGACTGAGTGCCTTGATAAAGAGAAGGGATGGAAGCCCGCTTATGTACAATTCCTTTTTCTACGGTCACCACTTCCCAAGGAGCTGTCACTATTGCTATAGAATCAGCAACAGTCTGTGCATTTACAACCTTAACGGCCAACAAGATTAGAACAATGATACCAACAAGATTTCTTCTCATAAACAGTCTATAAGTTTTGGGTCCATATTTCATGTAATAACTAATCATACAAAGATATACTTCTCCTGTCATATAACTAATATATTCGGATATAAATAAATTAATTCATTTACGTACGGACATGAACATAAACTCTATAACATTACCGATATTACTCTATATATTTAGATCTCAACGACTTATAGTTTCCTATCATTTCTTGTAATGGAAACTGTCGTTTCCCGGTGAGGGAACGAGCGTTCCTTTTAATGGAAACGACCGTTCCTTTTAAAGGGAACTGGCGTTTCCTCCAAGGAAACCAACGCTTACCCCACATGATACGGATGCTTGATTTATATGAACTGACAATTTAGCGTATTACTGATTCGAGTTTACTCCATTTGAATACCAAGCCCGTAAGGAGCTAATTCCACAGGTTTTGAAATATTTTCGTCATATCTACTATACCCTTCCGCTTTTTTTCGTACTTTTACCCCTTGTTGGAAAGTAGCGCCTTTCTGACCCCTGAGAACAGAAAAAGAAAAAACAATATATAAAATGAATCACAAATGGAATTATCAACCCATTACACCCGAACAGGCAGAGACAAGCCAGACATTGGCCCAGGAATTAGGCATTAGCCCGATACTTGGACAACTTTTGGTGCAGCGGGGAATAACGAAGGCAGCAGATGCCAAGAAGTTCTTCCGCCCGCAATTGCCCGACCTGCACGATCCGTTCCTGATGAAGGACATGGACATTGCAGTAGAACGTCTGAACAAGGCGATGGGAAAGAAAGAGCGTATTCTGATTTATGGAGATTATGATGTAGACGGTACTACTGCCGTAGCACTGGTCTACAAGTTTATTCAACAGTTCTATTCGAACATTGACTATTACATACCCGACCGCTACAACGAAGGGTATGGCATTTCTAAAAAAGGAGTTGACTATGCCTCAGAGACCGGCGTAGGATTGATCATCGTACTCGACTGCGGAATCAAAGCAGTGGAGGAAATAACGTATGCGAAAGAAAAGGGAATCGACTTTATCATCTGCGACCATCATGTGCCGGACGATATCCTCCCCCCTGCCGTCGCAATCCTGAACGCCAAACGTCTGGACAACACTTATCCATACACCCACCTTTCCGGTTGCGGAGTCGGTTTTAAGTTTATGCAGGCATTTGCGATCAACAATGGTATCGAATTTCATCATCTGATTCCATTGCTCGACCTCGTAGCGGTGAGCATTGCATCGGACATCGTCCCGATCATGGGCGAAAACCGTATTCTCGCCTATCACGGTCTGAAGCAGCTGAACAGTAACCCCAGCGTCGGCATGAAAGCCATCATCGATGTATGCGGACTCTCCGAAAAGGAGATCACTGTCAGCGACATCGTGTTCAAAATCGGACCACGCATCAACGCATCGGGACGCATCCAGAACGGTAAGGAAGCGGTGGACCTCCTCACAGAGAAGGACTTTTCTGCCGCACTGGAGAAAGCGGGACAGATCAATCAGTACAACGAAACCCGGAAGGACCTCGACAAGAGCATGACAGAAGAAGCTAACAATATTGTGGCCAATCTGGAAGGGCTGTCCGAACGCCGTTCCATCGTGCTTTATAATGAGGAATGGCATAAGGGTGTCATCGGTATCGTAGCTTCCCGTCTGACAGAAGTTTACTACCGCCCGGCAGTAGTACTCACACGGACAGATGATATGGCGACCGGTTCCGCACGTTCCGTCTCCGGATTTGATGTGTACAAGGCGATTGAACATTGCCGCGACCTGTTGGAGAACTTCGGCGGACATACCTATGCAGCGGGGTTATCCATGAAAGTGGAGAATGTGGAAGCCTTTACCCGACGATTCGAGGAATACGTGTCACAACATATTCTGCCGGAACAAACCAGCGCCGTCATCAATATAGATGCGGAGATC
Organism: Bacteroides sp. B1-V-101; assembly: GCF_023656585.1. Taxonomy (NCBI): domain Bacteria; kingdom Pseudomonadati; phylum Bacteroidota; class Bacteroidia; order Bacteroidales; family Bacteroidaceae; genus Bacteroides; species Bacteroides sp. B1-V-101. Next base: position 55,792 of record NZ_JAMOKH010000030.1, read on the forward strand.
GACTTCCGAGACATCACATCGAAATTCTTCAATGATCTGAAGAAATTCAATCCTTTCGGTCCGGACAATATCAAACCGATCTTCTGTACGCATCACGTCTATGACTACGGAACCAGCAAAGTAGTGGGACGCGATCAGGAACATATCAAGCTGGAACTGGTTGACAACAAGTCGAATAACGTCATGAACGGTATCGCATTCGGACAGAGTTCTCATGTGCGCTATATCAAGACGAAGCGTTCATTCGACATCTGCTATACGATCGAGGAGAACACGCACAAGCGTGGCGAAGTCCAACTTCAAATCGAGGATATAAAGCCGATTGAATAAGTATCAGGAGATATTAAAACAATACTGGGGTTATGACTCCTTCCGCGACTTGCAGGAGGAGATCATCACCAGTATCGGCGAAGGCAAAGACACACTGGGACTGATGCCTACCGGAGGCGGTAAGTCTATTACATTTCAAGTGCCCGCTCTCGCCCAGGAGGGCATTTGTATCGTCATCACCCCGCTTATCGCCCTGATGAAAGATCAGGTGCAAAATCTGCGGAAGCGGGAAATCAAAGCTCTTGCCATCTATTCGGGCATGACGCGGCAGGAAATACTTACCGCACTCGAAAACTGTATCTTCGGCAATTACAAATTCCTTTATATTTCTCCGGAACGGCTGGATACGGAAATATTCCGCACCAAGTTGCGTTCGATGAAAGTTTCCATGATTACGGTAGACGAAAGCCACTGTATCTCACAATGGGGATACGACTTCCGCCCGGCCTATCTGAAAATTGCAGAGATACGGGAGCTATTGCCGGAAGTTCCGGTACTGGCACTGACAGCTACGGCCACTCCGGAAGTCGTAACAGATATTCAGGCCCGTCTGAAATTCCGGGAAGGAAATGTCTTCCGCATGAGCTTTGAGCGGAAGAATCTGGCATATATCGTGCGCAAAACCGACAACAAAACGAAAGAAATCCTGTATATCCTGCAACGAATATCGGGCAGTGCCATCATCTATGTCCGCAACAGACGCCGTACCAAAGAAATCACCGAACTGCTGATGAACGAAGGCATAACCGCCGACTTCTATCATGCCGGACTGGACAATGCCGTCAAAGACCTCCGGCAGAAACGCTGGCAAAGCGGAGAAGTCCGCGTCATGGTGGCAACCAATGCCTTCGGCATGGGTATCGACAAGCCGGATGTCCGCATCGTGCTGCATCTCGACCTGCCCGACTCTCCCGAAGCCTACTTTCAGGAAGCCGGACGTGCCGGAAGAGACGGAGAGAAAGCCTATGCCGTCATCCTGTACTCCAAATCGGACAAGACAACACTCCATAAACGAATGGTCGACACCTTCCCCGACAAGGAGTACATTCTGAATGTCTACGAACATCTCCAGTACTATTACCAAATGGCGATGGGCGACGGTTTTCAATGTATCCGTGAATTCAATCTGGAAGAGTTCTGCCGGAAGTTCAAATACTTTCCGGTGCCGGTAGACAGTGCTTTGAAAATACTGACTCAGGCAGGCTATCTGGAATACACGGACGAACAGGATAATTCATCACGGATTCTCTTTACCATCCGTCGGGACGAACTGTACAAGTTGCGGGAGATGGGAAAGGAAGCGGAAGCTCTGATACAGAGTATTCTTCGCTCATACACAGGAGTTTTCACCGATTATGCCTACATCAGCGAAGAGTCTCTTGCCATCCGCACCGGACTGACACGCCAGCAAATCTATAATATATTGGTGACGTTAACCAAACGCCGCATCGTGGACTACATTCCCCGCAAAAAGACACCTTATATTATATATACGCGCGAACGGCTGGAATTACGCTTCCTGCATATTCCCCCCAGCGTCTACGAAGAGCGCAAAGCCCGCTATGAAGCACGCATCAAGGCAATGGAAGAATACGTCACCACCGAAAACGTATGCCGGAGCCGAATGCTTCTCCGCTACTTCGGAGAGAAAAACGAACACAACTGCGGGCAATGCGATGTCTGCCTCAGCAAGCGTGCCACCAACGATTTATCCGAGGAATCTTACGAAGAAGTGAAAAGACAAATACTGGACTTACTCAGCCACAACCCTCTCACTCCTGCCGAAACAGCCGATCAGATAAAGGCGGAAAAAGAGGATATCGGACAAGTAATCCGATATTTATTGGACGAAGGCGAGCTGAAGATGCAGGACGGAATGCTACATATTTCAAAATAAGTTATTACATTTGCAGATAAACTCTAAAACAACACTATCATGCCGAACTTTTTTAAGTCTTTTTTCTCCGGTAAGTCCGAAACTCCGGAGAGTGAAAAACAGAAAAACGATCAGAAAAACTTCGAGATATTCAAATATGACGGCTTGCGTGCACAACGCATGGGACGTCCGGATTATGCCGTAAAATGCTTTACCGAAGCGCTTGCCATCGAAGAGGATTTCGAAACGATGGGCTATCTCAGCCAACTTTACATCCCGATGGGAGAAACCGAAAAAGCCCGCGAACTTCTGGAGAAAATGGCAGTAATGGAACCTCATGTGACCAGCACATTCCTCACACTGGCCAATGTCTGCTACATCCAGGAAGATTACAAAGCAATGGAAGAGGCTGCCAGCAAAGCAATCGCCATCGAAGAGGGAAATGCAGTCGCACACTTCCTGCTCGGAAAGGCCCGCAAAGGACAGGATGACGAAATCATGACCATCGCTCATCTGACGAAAGCCATCACTCTGAAAGACGACTTCATCGAAGCCCGTCTGATGCGTGCGGAAGCTCTGCTGAAAATGAAGCAATACAAGGAAACAATGGAAGACATAGACGCCGTACTCGCCCAGAATCCGGAAGAAGAGACCGCCATCCTGCTGCGTGGCAAGGTGAAAGAAGCCAACGGACAGGAAGAAGAAGCGGAAACGGACTACAAGTTCGTAACGGAAATAAACCCATTCAACGAACAAGCCTATCTCTATCTAGGACAGCTTTATATCAATCAGAAGAAACTGGCGGAAGCAATCGCCCTGTTTGACGAAGCCATCGAGTTGAACCCGAACTTCGCCGAAGCCTATAAAGAACGCGGACGCGCCAAACTACTGAACGGTGATAAAGACGGTTCCGTAGAAGACATGAAGAAGTCACTGGAGCTGAATCCCAAAGACGAAGCTGGTCTGAACGGAGAATTCAAGAACCTGGGACCGAAACCGGAAGCACTGCCGGGAATCTTCTAGGCAGACGGCAGTATATACTCATTTTTAACTGAAACATTACTGTCATATCAGGTGACCTTTTCATCTTTTTTAGAGAAGAAAACAAAAAAAGTATCGCTTTTTGTTTGCATCTAACAGAAAATTATTACTTTTGCCCCAGAATTAGAAACCAAAGCAGAAACAAAGATTCGTATGAAATCATTTTCTTATGCATATTACTTCTTTTTTTACTTTTACTTTAGCCAGAAAGTAGAGCGGGAGTTTGTATGTATCAAGTGACATGATGCTTAAGGACTGAGATGAAGAAATTAATCATATAAATCCCGCTTCCATATGGACGCGGGATTTTTTTATATAACCCTATTAGAACAATGAAAAAGATAGCAATTCAAGGAACACTCGGCTCATATCACGATATCGCCGCACACAAGTACTTCGAGGGAGAAGAAATAGAGTTAATCTGTTGTGCCAACTTCGAAGACGTGTTTACTTCGATACGGAAAGACAGCCAGGTCATCGGAATGCTAGCCATCGAAAATACGATAGCGGGAAGCCTGCTGCACAACAATGAACTGTTGAGACAAAGCGGTACGCAGATTATCGGCGAATACAAGCTGCGCATCTCACATAGCTTCGTCTGCCTGCCCGAAGAAAGCTGGGAAGACCTGACAGAAGTCAACTCCCACCCTATCGCCCTGATGCAGTGCCGTGATTTTCTGAATCAGCATCCGCAACTCAAAGTAGTGGAAGGAGAAGATACGGCACGCAGCGCGGAAATCATCAAGAAAGAAAACCTGAAAGGGCATGCAGCCATTTGCTCGAAAACGGCGGCAGAACGCTACGGAATGAAAGTGCTGCAAGAAGGCATTGAGACCAACAAGCACAACTTCACCCGTTTTCTGGTAGTTGCCGATCCGTGGCAAGTGGACGAACTCCGCCAGCATCACGCAAAGGCGACCAACAAGGCAAGCATGGTATTCACATTGCCACACACAGAAGGAAGCCTGTCGCAAGTATTATCCATTCTTTCGTTCTACAACATCAATCTGACAAAGATACAATCGCTGCCGATCATCGGACGGGAATGGGAATATCAGTTTTACGTCGATGTATCTTTCAATGATTATCTGAGATATAAACAATCTATAGCAGCAATTACTCCATTAACCAAAGAACTTAAAATATTAGGCGAATATGCAGAAGGAAAGTCAAACGTATAAAATCGCTCCTGCCGAAAGACTGGCAAGTGTCAGCGAATACTACTTCTCAAAGAAGCTGAAAGAGGTAGCACAAATGAATGCAGAAGGGAAAGATGTTATCAGTCTGGGTATCGGAAGTCCCGATATGCCTCCTTCAAAGGTTACCATCGAAACATTGTGCAACAATGCTCACGATCCCAACGGACACGGTTACCAACCGTATGTGGGCATACCGGAACTTCGTAAAGGTTTCGCAGCCTGGTATCAACGCTGGTATGGAGTGGAACTGAATCCGAATACGGAAATACAGCCGCTGATCGGTTCCAAAGAAGGTATCCTTCACGTCACGCTGGCTTTTGTCAATCCGGGCGAACAGGTACTGGTGCCGAATCCGGGATACCCCACCTATACTTCTCTGAGTAAAATACTCGGTGCGGAAGTAATCAGCTACGACCTGAAAGAAGAAGACGGCTGGATGCCCGATTTCGAAGCATTGGAAAAGATGGACCTGAACCGCGTGAAACTAATGTGGACCAACTATCCGAATATGCCGACAGGAGCCAACGCTACTCCGGAACTCTACGAACGTCTGGTAGACTTCGCACGCCGCAAGAATATCGTCATCGTGAATGACAACCCGTACAGCTTTATCCTGAACGAAAAGCCGATCAGTATTCTCAGCGTACCGGGAGCCAAAGAGTGCTGCATCGAATTCAACTCCATGAGCAAGAGCCACAATATGCCGGGATGGCGTATCGGAATGCTGGCTTCGAATGCCGAATTCGTACAATGGATACTGAAAGTAAAAAGCAATATCGACAGCGGTATGTTCCGTGCCATGCAACTGGCAGCCGCCACAGCTCTGGAAGCCGAAGCGGACTGGTACGAAGGTAACAACCACAACTATCGCGGCCGTCGCCATCTGGCCGGCGAAATCATGAAAACACTGGGGTGTACCTACGACGAAAACCAGGTGGGTATGTTCCTTTGGGGAAAGATTCCCGCTTCGTGCAAGGATGTAGAAGAACTGACCGAAAAAGTATTGCACCAGGCAAGGGTATTTATCACGCCGGGATTCATCTTTGGCAGCAACGGAGCAAGGTTTATCCGTATTTCCCTTTGTTGCAAGGATGCCAAACTGGCGGAAGCATTGGAAAGAATCAAGAAGCTTTCTTAAAAAGAAAAGACCGATAAAAGTTAATCAGCGGCAGACCAGGAAACGCCTGCCCGAAAGAGTAAGAACAAGAATAAAATAAAAACAATAAGAATATGGAACTCGAATCAATTTTATTACCGGGCATCGAAGCCAAAAGACCGATTGTTATCGCCGGCCCGTGTAGCGCAGAGACTGAAGAACAAGTAATGGAAACCGCCAAACAACTGGCAGCCAAAGGACAAAAGATATACCGTGCCGGTATCTGGAAACCGCGTACCAAACCGGGAGGTTTCGAAGGAATCGGTGTGGAAGGACTTGCCTGGCTGAAGGAAGTGAAGAAAGAAACAGGTATGTATGTTTCTACCGAAGTAGCGACTGCCAAACACGTTTACGAATGTCTGAAAGCAGGAATCGACATCCTTTGGGTAGGCGCACGTACCACAGCCAATCCTTTCGCCGTACAGGAAATTGCCGACGCATTGAAAGGGGTCGACATCCCCGTGCTGGTAAAAAATCCGGTAAACCCAGACCTGGAATTGTGGATCGGTGCACTGGAACGTATCCACAACGCAGGCTTGAAACGTTTGGGAGCTATCCACCGTGGTTTCAGCAGCTACGACAAAAAGATATACCGCAACCTTCCGCAATGGCACATTCCTATCGAACTGCGTCGCCGTCTGCCTAACCTGCCGATTTTCTGTGACCCAAGTCACATCGGAGGAAAACGCGAACTGGTTGCCCCGCTCTGCCAGCAGGCAATGGACCTGAACTTCGATGGTCTGATCGTGGAAAGTCACTGCAATCCGGACTGTGCGTGGAGCGACGCTTCTCAACAGGTAACGCCCGATGTACTCGACTACATCCTCAACTTATTGGTGATCCGTACCGAAACCCAGACGACAGAAAGCCTGAGCCAACTGCGTAAGCAAATCGACGAATGCGACGATAACATCATCCAGGAACTGGCTAAGAGAATGCGCGTAGCACGTGAGATCGGTACTTACAAAAAAGAACACGGAATCACCGTTCTTCAAGCAGGGCGCTACAATGAAATCCTGGAAAAGCGCGGTGCGCAAGGAGAACAATGCGGTATGAGCGCAGACTTTATGAAGCTGATCTTCGAAGCAATCCACGAAGAGTCTGTCCGCCAGCAGATAGAGATTATTAATAAATAAAAAGCCCAAAAGAACTCAAAAATCAAATGGAAACTAACAAATAAGTCGGCAGTAACACAACTGAGGCCGACTAGAAAGTCGGTAGTATCTTACCTCTCCTCCTTCTGGAAGGAGGAGAATAAAGATAGAATCGACTTGTTAGTCACCCCAATGTGAGATACTATTAACTTTTAGAGATACTATTGACTTTTGAAGAGACTATTGACTTTTGAGAAACTCCCCAATAATAATAGATATGAGAATATTAATCCTCGGAGCCGGTAAAATGGGTTCCTTCTTTACGGATATACTGAGTTTTCAGCACGAGACGGCCGTGTTTGACGTCAACCCGCACCAGTTGCGTTTCGTGTATAACACGTATCGTTTCACCACACTGGAGGAAATCAAAGAATTCGAACCCGAACTGGTCATCAATGCCGTCACCGTAAAATACACGCTGGATGCTTTCCGCAAGGTATTGCCTGTGCTGCCCAAAGACTGTATCATCAGTGACATCGCTTCCGTAAAGACAGGACTGAAGAAGTTCTACGAAGAAAGCGGATTCCGCTACGTTTCCAGTCACCCTATGTTCGGACCGACATTTGCCAGTCTCAGCAATCTGAGCAGCGAGAATGCGATTATCATCAGCGAAGGAGATCATTTGGGAAAGATTTTCTTCAAAGACCTTTACCAGACGCTGCGCCTGAACATCTTCGAATATACGTTCGACGAACATGATGAAACGGTGGCATACTCGCTCTCCATCCCATTCGTTTCGACTTTCGTATTTGCTGCCGTGATGAAGCATCAGGAAGCTCCGGGAACGACTTTCAAGAAGCACATGGCTATCGCAAAGGGGCTGCTGAGCGAAGATGACTACCTGCTGCAGGAAATCCTGTTCAACCCACGCACCCCGGGACAAGTGGCCAATATCCGTACAGAGCTGAAAAATCTTCTCGAAATCATCGAAAAGAAAGATGCGGAAGGTATGAAAGCCTACCTCACCAAGATTCGGGAAAAGATCAAGTAAATCATCCTCTCCTTCGATAAGATTTAACCATCCCCTGCAAAAAAGTTCTTTGCAGGGGATTTTTTTATATGTACCTTTGTATCCGCAAAAACGGAATCACAGGAGAAAAGAAGAATGATAGATCAAGTTACCATAGACCGAATTTTAGATGCCGCACAGATTGTAGATGTAGTGTCTGAGTTTGTCACCCTGCGCAAACGCGGAGTGAACTATGTAGGTCTGTGCCCGTTCCACAACGAAAAGACTCCGTCATTCAGCGTCTCCCCTGCCAAAGGACTTTGCAAGTGTTTCAGCTGCGGTAAGGGCGGAAACTCGGTCCACTTCATCATGGAGCACGAACAGATGTCGTATTACGAGGCACTGAAATATCTCGCCAAGAAATACAACATCGAAATCAAAGAACGGGAGCTGACCAATGAAGAGAAACAGGCGCAGACAACGCGCGAAAGTATGTTCATTGTCAACAACTTCGCCCGCGATTACTTTCAGAATATCTTAAAGAATCATGTGGACGGGCGCAGCATCGGTCTAGCTTATTTCCGTCAGCGTGGATTTCGTGATGACATCATTGAGAAATTCCAGTTGGGTTACTGTACGGAAAGCCATGATGCCATGTCACAAGAAGCATTGCGCAAAGGCTACAAGAAAGAATTCCTGGTGAAAACGGGAATCTGCTACGAAACGGATGACCACCGTCTTCGTGACCGCTTCTGGGGACGTGTGATTTTCCCCGTCCATACCCTTTCCGGAAAGGTGGTCGCCTTCGGCGGACGTGTGCTCAGCACCGCCACCAAAGGGGTAAAGGTGAAATATGTCAACTCTCCCGAGTCGGAAATTTACCACAAGAGTAACGAGCTATACGGAATCTATTTTGCCAAACAGGCGATTGTCAGGCAGGACAGATGTTTCCTTGTGGAAGGATACACGGACGTTATCTCCATGCATCAGTCGGGCATAGAAAACGTAGTCGCTTCATCGGGCACCGCATTGACGCCTGGACAGATTCGTCTGATCCACCGTTTCACCAATAACATTACCGTACTCTATGACGGTGACGTAGCCGGTATCAAAGCCTCTATCCGCGGAATCGATATGCTGCTGGAAGAAGGCATGAACATCAAAGTATGCCTGCTTCCGGACGGAGACGACCCGGACTCCTTCGCCCGCAAACATAATTCGGAAGAATTCCAGGCATTCATCCATGAGCACGAGAAAGATTTCATCCGCTTCAAGACCGACCTTCTGATGGAAGACGCGGGAAGAGATCCGATCAAACGCGCGGAACTGATTTCGAATATCGTACGAAGCATTTCCGTCATACCGGAAGCCATTATACGGGATGTCTACATCAAAGAATGCAGCCAACATCTGCGCATCGAAGAAAAACTGCTGGTAGCGGAAGTCGCCAAATTAAGAGAGGCGCAGGCTGAAAAAGCCAATCGTCCCAGCTATAATCATTCATCTTCAACAACCGGAGATACTTCCGGTACAGCTGCCGCTTCCGGCACACCGGCTTATTCCGGTGCTCCGACTTATTCTAGTCCATCGAGCCCCTACGGCAATGCAGGAATGCCACCGGAACCCGAATATGATGACGATGGCAATATCGTATCTTTCGCAGATCCGATGTCCGCTGCTACAGGAGGTGCGGCAGGATTTCCTCCCGGCAATGCACCTGCCTCCACTACGGATACCACTGTTCCCGGAGATTCTTATACCTCCTTTATTCCACAGGAAGGGAAAGAAGGTCAGGAGTTCTATAAGTTTGAGCGATTGATCCTGCAGGCAGTAGTCCGTTATGGTGAAAAAGTGATGTGCAACCTTACCGACGAAGAAGGAAATGAAATTCCGGTAACCGTTATCGAATATGTGGTGAATGATCTGAAGGAAGACGACCTGGCTTTCCATAATCCGTTGCACCGACAGATTCTGACAGAAGCCGCCACGCATATACACGATGCCGGTTTTATCGCGGAACGCTATTTCCTGGCACATCCCGACCAGACCATCAGCCGGTTGAGCGTGGACTTGATCAATGTACGTTATCAGCTAAGTAAGTATCACTCGAAATCACAGAAGATCGTGACAGATGAAGAACGGCTGTACGAACTCGTCCCGATGTTGATGATCAACTTCAAGTATGCGATTGTCACGGAAGAACTGAAACATATGCTTTATGCCCTGCAAGATCCGGCACTCGCTCATGACAATGAGAAATGTAATTCGCTGATGCAGCGTTACAATGAGATGCGGGAAGTGCAAAGTCTGATGGCGAAGCGCCTGGGCGACCGCGTTGTATTACGCTAAATTTCTCATCGGTGCCGAGACACCCCTTCATCGGTACCGGAGGCAATCCTCATTGACGGGGAACTACATCGTCCACATTTTGTAAAGCGTATTACACCCTGCCGTGCTGAATCAGATTCATAAACTCTTCGCGAGTCTTGGCTTGATTGAAAGCTCCTGTAAAGTCTGAAGTAGTAGTAATAGAATTTTGTTTTTCTACACCGCGCATCTGCATACACATATGCTTTGCCTCCACTACCACCATCACTCCCAATGGGTTCAGTGTCTCCTGGATACAATCTTTGATTTGCAGCGTCATGCGTTCCTGCACTTGCAGGCGATGGGAAAAGATATCGACTACCCGGGCAATCTTGCTCAATCCCGTGATATAGCCGTTAGGGATATATGCCACATGTGCTTTTCCGTAGAACGGCAACATATGGTGTTCGCAGAGAGAGAAGAAATCAATGTCTTTCACTATCACCATCTGACTGTATTCTTCCTGAAACTTAGCCGAACGCAACACTTCATGAGGGTCCATGTGATAACCTTTTGTCAGACTCAGCATAGCCTTCGCAACACGTTCGGGGGTCTTCAGCAAACCTTCCCTTCCGGCATCTTCACCCAACAAAGTAATAATACTGTGATAATGACTTTTCAACTCCTCCAGATTCGGAGAGACAATTTCTTCTTTTTCTAACATGATACAATTATAAAGGAATATTGATCTGGTCTTTGACGATAGAGACCTCTTTGAATACACCGGTTGCCTTGAGTTTACGCATCATCGCGTCCGCCTCTTCAATGCTCCGGAAATCACCCACACGACAAAGCCAGCGGGGAGGATTGAACGAAGTGTAAATCGTCAGTTCGGGGAAATACTCTTTGATGCGGGAAGCTACACGATAAGCATCATTCTTTGCCTCACGGGTATTATTACCGGCATACGCCTGTATTCTGAATCCGGCTGCTTTCAACACTTTCTGTTCGCCCATAGAAGGACGTTCCACGCCTATCAATGCCTCTATCTTAGGGTCTTGATGAATCGTCACCTTTCCCTGTCCCGGCACTGTACGTTCCAGACTCTTGATGATGTTCTGCGCCTGTGCACCAACAGCGGTAAAAGCCAGCATCCATAAAAGTAAACCTAGTTTTCTCATTCGATAAAAGTTTAATTTCAGGAAGTGGCTAAAAAGTCGATACTATCTGCAATTCCCCTCCTTCTGGAAGGAGGGGTGGCTGAAAGCCAGGGTGGTAGGAAGCACCTGACAAATGAACTTTCATAGTTTTATGTATTCACCTACCACCTCCCCCTACGGGTACTCCTCCTTCCTGAAGGAGGAGAGTTTAGAGTTACTATCTACTTTTTAGTCAGTTCCCGAAAGATATTCTAATTATGCATTGAACGCATCGATAATACCCTTGAAGTCAGAAACTTTCAGAGCAGCACCACCAATCAGTCCACCGTCTACGTCGGGGTTAGAGAACAGTTCTTTAGCGTTAGAAGGCTTGCAGCTACCACCGTAAAGGATAGAAGTGTTGTCAGCGATTTCCTTGCCATACTTGTCAGCTACGATTGAACGGATGAAAGCGTGGATTTCCTGAGCTTGCTCGGGAGAAGCTGTTTTACCTGTACCGATAGCCCAAACCGGTTCGTAAGCAAGGATGATCTTAGAGAAGTCTTCAGCAGACAGAGAGAATACAGATTCCATCTGAGCAGCTACTACTTCGTTCTGCTTGTTAGCTTCGCGTTCTTCCAGCACTTCACCGATACAGAAGATCGGAGTCAGACCGTTAGCCAGAGCCAATTTTACTTTTTCTTCGAGGATAGCAACAGTTTCACCGTAGTAAGCACGACGTTCTGAGTGACCCAGGATTACATATTTTGCACCTGTAGAAGCTACCATTTCAGCAGAAACTTCACCTGTATATGCACCGGATGCCTTGTCTGCACAGTTTTCAGCACCTACACCGATCTTAGCAGCGTCTACCAACGGAGTTACAGATGCCAGGTGAATAAACGGAGTACAGATGATTACATCACAGTTAGGCTTTTCGTTAGCCAATGCTTCGTTCAGTTCTTTTGCCAAAGCGATACCCTCTTGAAGGGTTTTGTTCATTTTCCAGTTTCCTGCAACAATGTTCTTTCTCATTTTGTTCTTTATTTAAAGGGTTAATAAATTTATTATTCTTTTACTTCCTGTTGCTGCTTCCGCTTTTCGTTCTTCCGTTCGCGTCGGCGGACAATCAGAATGTCCACTCCCAACACCAGCAACAGCGGAATGACAAACCACAAGAAAACATATCCAATCGTATGTACGTCACTCCGGACCTTCTGCTGACCGAGTTCCAGATTCTCCAGTTTGTCAGTCAGTACATATTCATCCGGAATGTCTTCATCACTCCATTTGTTCAGAATCGTACCGTTTTTTATCAGCATCAGTCCCGGATTAGAGCGAATCATCGTCTTCAGCGTAATGTCATCCATCTGGCAGAAAGGATATTCCGCACCGGTCTTGTCCTTCCACAATTCTATCTGCTCTTCCGGTGAGGAAGTGAGGCAGTAGAATCTGTAACCATGCTCTACCGAGTAGTCATATATCTCATTAATCAAATCAATGTTACTGTCGTCCGCCTCTTCGATACGATGTGCCACCAGCAGGAAGGTATATCCCATATCCGTCAGCACGTCTTCCGTGATATCATCACCCGTGCTCATATCCATCATGGAGAAGTCGTGGATCGAAGGCTCGTATCCTTTTTCTTTCAGAATGGTATGCGTATCGACAAAGGTCCATGTGCTGTCCGGATAATTGTCTAGTGTAAACTCTTTCTTTTCCCCGTTCTTTTCCAGGATAAAGACACTCTCATATACACTCGGTTTCGCCCCTTCGGGAATACTCATGCCTTTCATGATATTCTGTCCGATCTTGTAAGGACGGAAGTCCAGCACAGGCAGACGGTCCAGACAGTAAAACGACAGTGTAAATACAAAGAATATCGTGTACAGAGAAATCAGCCATTCCATCTTTCGGGTAACGAATCTGATCAGCATTTTCCTCCACTGGAATGTAGCAATCGCGGCAAGCAGCAGTACGATGTTCTTTGCAAATGTCTCCCAGTTAGTCAACACCCAGGCATCGCCGAAACAGCCGCAGTCCGACACCGGATCGAAAATCGCCAGATACAGCGTCAGCGGTGTCATGAAAATCATCAGCACCAACGCCAATGTGGTAGAGATTGTTTTCTTGATACCGAAGAACAGGAAGATACCGATTGAAAATTCGATGGCGGATAATATAATGCCTCCCAACAACGGGAAGAAAGAAGGAAACCATGAAATCACCCCGAAGGCGGTCAGATAGTCCTGTATCTTATACTGGAAGCCCAGCGGGTCGACAGCCTTCACAAAACCGGAAAAGATGAACGATGCCGCTAAAAGGAAACGGCAGACATTCGCTCCTGTCTTCTGGATGATATGTAAGTTCTTATCCTTCAAATTCTATCTTGATCAATCCGAATACTGAATAATTAATCATATCCATATAGTTAGCATCGATACCTTCCGACACCAACGTGTTCCCTGCCAGACTTTCAATCTGCTTGGTACGGTATATCTTCATCAGAATCAAGTCTGTGTAGGAACTCACACGCATACTGCGCCAAGCCTCATCATAGTCATGATTTTTGGCAAGCATCAGCTCCAGCGCTTCCTTTGCATGCTTGTCATATAAAGCCAAAGCCTCCTCATTGCTGATGTCGGCAGATTCGGCATAGCCCAGTTCCAGCTGGATCAGACCGATAATGCCATAATTGACTATCGCAATAAATTCCGAACGGATTCCTTCGTCAACCAGAGTCACCCCTTTGGTTTCGATACTACGAATCCTGTTAGCTTTGATAAAAATCTGGTCAGTAACCGAAGCCGGACGCAGGATACGCCATGCAGGCCCGTAATCGTGCAGCTTCTTGGAGAATAAGTCACGGCACAAGGCGATGACATGTTCAAATTGTTGCTTGGTATCTTTCATCTTCTTCCAAATAGTGCGCAAAGGTAACAATAATTAAGTAAAAACAGAAAGAGGGCACTCTAAATTATATTAAAGTGCCCTCTTCCAAAGCTATTATTGTATTACATCTTTACGAACAACGTAAAACTTGTCCGATACGCAAGGTGGTCGTCGGCTTGATACGGTTCAGCTTACAAAGCGTGCTGACCGATACTCCACGCACTTTAGCGATACGTGACAATGTATCTCCGCTCTTCACTTTATGATAACGGATCGTTCCGTCGGCTACCTGAGTGTCGTGAGAACCGGCACTACGCACACCTTTCGTCTTGCGGAAAGTATAAGTATCGGCTACGATATCCTGTTTCGGGAAGTCGAACATATAAATCGGGTTGATGGCAATTCCCAGAAAGCGGGTTTCAAAGTGGAGATGAGAACCGGTAGAACGTCCGGTGTTACCACCCAGACCGATCACTTCACCGGCTTTTACCAATTGATTTTCTTCAACGAGTTGTTTGGACAAGTGTCCGTATATGGTTTCCAATCCATTGTCATGACGAATCACTACATATTTACCATATCCTCTGCGTTCATACTTCACGATACGTACTTTACCGTCAAAGGCAGCTACAATCGTGTCACCGATGTTCACCTTCAGGTCCAGACCATTGTGCATTCTTCTCCAGCGGGGACCGAAAGGCGAAGTAATCTTCGTACTCGGAGTCGGCATACAGAAGCCTGTGAGGTCGATGGTATAAGTGTCGGGGATGATAGCATTGCCGTAAGCATGTGCATACTGGTTATTCCAGTTTGGATAAAGACTTAAGGCGGGATATTCCGACTGTTCGGCACGGATCTGTTTCTGAAGTGCCAAAGAGTCTACGGTTTTTAATTTCTTGTCTATCGGAGCTTGGCGGGCAATCAGGTCTTGAGAGAAAGAGCTCAGGCTGACCATAGCTGCTACAGCTACCAATCCTGTTTTAATAATGCAATTGAAATTCATTCGTTCTTGTCAATTCAATTAATATTCGTCGTTCGCATACAGGTAGTCAAAAGTCGCCTGTTTGTAGTCGAATATCTCTTCAGGTTTAAAAAATCTCGTTAATTCGATAGCCGCAGTTTCCGGAGAATCGGAAGTATGAACGATGTTTTCTTGAAAACTCATACTATAATCCCCACGAATGGTTCCCGGCGCAGCCAGACGTCCATTAGTTGGTCCCGCCAACGTACGGACTGCTTGAATAGCATCCACACCTTCGTAACAACAAACAATGACAGGAGTTGCCATCATCGAATCTTTCACGCGCTGAAAGAAAGGCTTGCTGCTCAGGTGGGCATAATGCTCGCTTAATAATTCATCCGTCAGTTGCATCATTTTCATGCCGGCCAACCGTAGTCCTTTACGTTCAAAGAGATGAGTGATCTCACCAACCAATCCCCGTTGAAGGGTACACGGCTTCAAAATAACCAGCGTTTTTTCGATCATGATGTGTGACTTTCAAAAGATTAAACTATACATTTACTATAAAAAATTCCCCCAAAGATAGTATTTTCCGATGAAAGGGCAAGTAAGTCATTAACTATTTTTCAGAAGTACGGAGATGAAAAGAACAGAAAAAGCAGCGTTAAAGCCCTATAAATAGGAGGAATAGAAACGAAACATGTTTTGCAACACATTCCCGCAAATAAACTGCATGTTTAACCGTTTTTCAACTTATAGCCGCCCAGTTAACATTCGTTTTCCGGAGAGATTTCAGTTGCCGCCACAGAATCTCATTCTCCGGACTTTGAGCCGACGGGTCGTTATCTACGATATCTTCGGCTATCGAACGGACGTACTGTAACAACTGACCGTCACGGGCAAGGTTCGCAATCTTCAGATCGAAGGCAATGCCGCTTTGCTGCGTCCCCTCCAAATCACCGGGACCGCGCAGTTTCAAGTCTGCTTCCGCTATTTCAAAGCCGTCGTTGGTGCGCACCATTATTTCCAGCCGTTTCCGCGTGTCTTCGGTCAGTTTGTAGTTCGTCACAAGGATACAATAAGACTGTTCAGCACCCCGTCCCACCCGACCGCGCAACTGATGGAGTTGCGAAAGTCCGAAGCGTTCGGCATTCTCAATGATCATCACAGAAGCATTGGGCACATTCACCCCGACTTCGATCACGGTAGTGGCAACCATAATCTGAGCTTGTCCGGAAATAAAGAGCTGCATCTGCTCATCTTTCTCCGCAGACTTCATCTTGCCGTGAACTTTGGCAACGGTACAGCCGGGAAACTCTTCCAGGATATGCTGGTAACCTTCTTCCAGGTTCTTGAGGTCGATCTTCTCGCTTTCCTTTATTAAAGGATAGACGATGTACACCTGCCGTCCTTCTTCTATCTGCTTGCGTACGGCGCGGTACATACTTTCCCGACGGTTGTCAAACTGATGAATGGTGGTTATCGGTTTCCGTCCCGGCGGCAGCTCGTCAATGACAGAAACATCCAGATCGCCATACAACGTCATCGCCAATGTACGCGGAATAGGCGTGGCGGTCATCACCAGCACATGGGGCGGCTGTATGTTTTTCGTCCAGAGGCGGGCACGCTGTGCCACTCCAAAGCGGTGTTGTTCGTCAATAACGACCAGTCCCAAAGAAGAGAAGTTCACCGTGTCTTCAATGACCGCGTGCGTACCTATCAGGATTTTCACGTCTCCCGTCAGCAGTCCGGTCAGGATCGCTTCCCTCTTCTTTCCTTTGATAGACCCGGTCAGCAGTTCGACACGGATATCCATACCGAAAAGCAGTTCCTTGATTGTCTCGTAATGCTGGTTCGCCAAAATTTCGGTGGGAGCCATCATGCACGCTTGAAAACCGTTGTCCAGTGCAAGCAGCATGCTCATCAACGCTACCAGGGTTTTACCACTACCCACGTCTCCTTGAAGCAGACGGTTCATCTGCCGGCCGCTTCCCACATCATTCCTTATTTCTTTCAGTACCCGTTTCTGTGCACCCGTCAACTGAAAAGGAAGGTTCTGCGAATAGAAAGTATTGAAAACATCCCCTACCCGTTCAAAGATATATCCACGATATCGTCTTTGGCGGTCTTTCGCATAGCGGAGGATATTCAGCTGCACGTAGAATAGTTCTTCGAATTTAAGACGATACTGAGCCCTGCGCAGCGAATCGGGATTCGTCGGGAAATGGATATTCCGGAGTGCCTCCGTCAGAGGCATCAGATGATGGTCCGACAGGATTTTGGGAGAAAGCGTTTCCGGCAGGGGTTCCTGTATCTGCTGGATCACCGTAGCCATCATCTTCTCAATCGCATGCGAATTGAGAAAACTCCGTTTCATTTTCTCCGTCGTATTATAATAAGGTTGCAGTCCGACGGAAGAAAGTTTCAGATCATCCGGCTTATCGATGTCGGGATGTGCCACATTGATACGCCCGTTAAACACGGTAGGCTTACCGAAGATGATGTATTCTTCGTGAAGTTTATACTTACCTAATATATATTTGATGCCTTGAAACCACACCAGGTCGACGATTCCCGTTCCATCGGAGAAATGGGCCGTCAGCCGCCGTTGCCGCCCTTCGCCTATCGTCTCGAAGCCGAGAATCTCTCCTTTCAGCTGGATATACGGCATATTGCCATCTATTTCGTGAATGTAATAGATGCGGCTCCGGTCAACATATTTATAAGGAAAATAATAAATCAGATCGTACAACGAGTAGATTTCCAACTCCTTGTTCAATACTGCGGCCTTCTGAGGCCCTACACCGGAGATAAATTTGATGTCGCGTGTGGTTAAATCGAACATTTACAAGAGAGCACTCCCGACCTTCAGGTCAAAGGGAGTTGTTATTTTTATATTTTCGCGATTACCTTCTGCCAGATGTACGGGTACGCCCATTGCTTCGACCACCGAAGCATCGTCCGTAAAGAACGGAGTAAACTCCTGCCCATAAGCCTGTTTCAGCAGCTCCACGTCAAAAACCTGAGGAGTCTGCACTAACTTATATTCAGTACGGCTCACCGTTTCGCTTCCAGCATCCGTCAGACGACGCAGCGTTTCGACTACATCCACCACCGGAATCACAGCTTTATGCTGTTCCGCCAGCTCGTAACACCGGCGAATCACTTCAAGGGTTACAAACGGACGAACTCCGTCGTGCACTCCTACCAGACCGGGAGCCTGCACAAGTGCCAGCCCGTTCTTCACCGAATGAAAACGGGTCTCGCCGCCATCTGCCACAAGATGTTCCACCGAAAAATGATGTTCTTCGCAAAGCTGTTTCCAGAAGCCCTGCTGTTCACGGGGAAGTACCAGAATAATCTGAAGCATCGCATCGTACTTGCGGAATGCTTCCAGCGTACGCATCAGCACAGGTTTGCCACCGACAGGAAGAAATTGTTTGGGAAGATCGCTTCCCATTCGCAAGCCCTTTCCACCGGCGACAATAATCACAGATTGTTTCATAGACAGCTTAGCGTTTTACGCACATCGCTTCTACCAGTTCGTCTACTTTTTCTTTGCCGACCAACAGATCTACGATGGCCAAAGCAAATTCCATAGCAGCGCCCGGTCCCATACCTGTGATGATATTTCCGTCCCGAACTACGGGTTCACTGACACATTCCGCACCTTCCAGGTATTGTTCGAAGCTGGGGTAGCAAGTTGCTTTCCGGCCTTTCAGCAAACCTAATTTGCCCAATACCATCGGAGCCGCGCAGATCGCTGCGATCGGTTTTCCTTTGGCAGCAAAGTCAAGAAGCAGTTTACGCAGTCCTTCATGCTTGTCGAGCGTAGCTGCTCCCGGCATTCCACCCGGCAACAACAGCAGATCGGCATCAAAAAAATCGCAGTTATCAAAGTTTATATCACAAAGTAATGACACATCGTGAGCGCCCATTACAATTTCATCCGGAGTGACAGATACGATTTCTACATTCAGTCCGGCACGTCTCAAAGTGTCGACAGCAGTAAAGGCTTCTATTTCTTCAAAGCCATCTGCAAAAAAAGCATATACAGTTCCCATAATCCTATATTTTTGATTAGTGATACTATCTCAGGTTAAAATAATAAGTGATGGTTCCAGTCTGGTTATTCGGTCCCTCCACGGTGTTGAAGCGAGCCTTCTTCGCCGCGTCTTCCGCTGCCTTCCGCAGGGTGGAGTTCACGGTGTTCGTTTGAGGATTGATACTGGTTCCAATGACTACTCCCGCCGGATTGACGGTGATATTGACTACCACACGTCCTTCTTCGGGCACATTATAGGCAGGCTTTGGCAGACTGCCCGTACCTAAAGAACGTCCGCCAAGGTCAAATGTTCCGTAACCTCCGGTTCCGGTCTTCGCTCCGGTGGATGAATTGCCGTCCTTGCTGCCTTCTGTTCCCGTGCCGCTGGCGGAAGTTCCTTTGCTGCCTCCCATCTGCGCTCCCTTTCCGAAAGCGTTGGCAACCTTTTTCTTCGCAGCTTCTTCGGCGGCTTTCCGTTCACGTTCCGCTTTTTCCTCGGCAAGACGTTTCGCTTCGGCAGCTTTCTCTGCCTCTGTCTTTTCGGGTTTCTTCACCGGTTCTTTGGGTTTCACTACCTCTTTGGGTTTCACGGTCTCCTTTTTAGGCTCCGTTTTCGGTTTCAGCACTACCGTTTCTTCTTCGGTCTGTGTCAGCAGATCCTGTTCCGAGGGCAGTTCCGGCTGCGTTTCCGCAGGTGCAGGTGCTTCCGGTTCTTCGGGCAGTATATCCACGTCCACCAGCGAAGGGTCGTCAAAGCCTCGGGCAAACTCCACATTTCCCAGCATCACAGGTACGCCGCCTGCGTCTTCATCCGGCTGGGGAACCGTAAAGCTCACCAGAATCAAAAGAGCTATCACTGCCACGTGTACCAACAGTGCACCCAGCGCGCCGACGAATTCACCCTTTTTTCTTCTGTCGTCCATAATTGTTTCTTTTTTTAGTAGTTAAGTAGCAACTACTTACTTTATTTGTTTTCCGGCGGGCGTGTAGCCAGCACCATTTTAAAATGATTCTCATTCGCAATGTTCAGCACCCGCACGATTTCACGGTAAGGCACCGATTCATCTGCATACAATGCCACGTACATCTCCGGTTCTTTCTCCGCGCAACCTTGCAGGAACGGAGTCAGTTCGTCCAACGACAGCGGCTTTTCCTTCTCATTGCCGAAAGCAGCATAGAAGTTCAGGTCTTTATCGATCACGACTCTTGTCAGCGGTTTGGCCGAAGTCTGTTGTTTGCCTTGCGGCAACAACACCTTTATGGCATTGGGCGACACCACCGTAGAGGTAATCATAAAGAATATCAGCAGCAGAAAGATGACGTCCGTCATGGATGCCATACTGAAATTGGGCGATACTCTATTTCTTCTTTTTAATCCCACTTTATTATTGATTAGTGGTTAATGATAGTGATTAACGTCTCAGGGTTACTTTTGGGCAGGCTCGTTCAAGAGATCCATAAATTCCATCGTACGAGCTTCCATTTTGTTTACTACACGGTCTACCAGCATCACCAGGTAGTTGTAAGCAAACATGGCAATGATACCCACGATCAGACCGCCTACGGTGGTGATCATGGCTTCGTAGATACCGCCGGAAAGCAAGGTTATATCGATGTTTCCGCTTCCCGCATTCGCCATTTCGTAGAATGCGCGTACCATACCGGTCACCGTACCGAGGAATCCGAGCATCGGAGCACCACCGGAGATTGTTGCCATGACGGTCAGGCCTTTTTCCAGTTTGGCAACTTCCAGATTACCGACATTCTCGATGGCTACCTGCACATCGTTGATGGGACGTCCCAGACGGCTGATTCCTTTTTCTATCATGCGTGCCGAAGGAGTGTTCATCGTGCGGCAATACTGGATAGCCGCTTTGATTTCACCGCTATGGATATAATCCTTGATCCGTTCCATGAACATCGGGTCTTCTTTTCCCGCTTTACGGATCATATAGTTACGTTCAAATAAGATGTAGAAACAGACTACAGACAGTACACCCAGTACAATCATAATCCAACCACCCTTGATAGCCATATCAAGCATATTCATCTCGGGAGCGCTGACCGGAGTCAGCACCGGGTTGGCAGTTGCCAGCGAGTCGGCCATATTCATGGCACCCTGGGCCAATAACATCAATACATTCATTAGCGTAGACAGTTTTTATATTCCTGAATAGTACGTTCCAGTCCCAGATACAATGCGTCGCTGATCAAGGCATGACCTATGGATACTTCGTCCACCCAAGGAATGTTTTTATAGAAATAGTTTAAATTCACAAGACTCAAGTCATGTCCGGCGTTCAAGCCGATGCCCAGCTTGCGGGCTGTTTTGGCTGCTTCCACAAATGGGGCAACAGCCGCTTCCGGATTCTTCGGATATGCCGTAGCATAGGGTTCCGTATAAAGTTCCACACGGTCGGCACCTGCTTTTGCCGCATATTCCACCATCTCCGGGTCGGCGGCAACAAAGACGGAAGTACGGATGCCCGCGCTGTTGAACTGATCGAGAACTTCCGACAGAAATTCCAGATTTGCTTTTGTATCCCAACCGGAGTTGGAAGTAATCTGCGAAGGATCGTCAGGAACCAGCGTCACCTGATGAGGTTTCACTTTCAATACCAGGTCTATAAACTCCGGCGACGGGTAGCCTTCGATATTGAATTCGGTCCGCAACAACGGACGCAGATCATATACATCTGCCCGGCGGATGTGGCGTTCGTCGGGACGGGGATGAACAGTAATACCGTCAGCCCCGAAAGCTTCACAATCAAGTGCTACCTTCACCACATTGGGGATATCCCCTCCGCGTGCATTTCTCAATGTAGCAACCTTGTTTATGTTTACACTTAATTTAGTCATAGTTTTACGCAATATTTGCCGCAAAAATACAAATATTATTATTAGTTGCCTAATAATACGAAACGCATTCTCAGTTCTTTTTTGGTTATTTAAAGTAGAAATCCAAGAAAAAATGCCAATTTTGCAACCGAAACTAATGAAACAGCTTATGAAATTTGCCATTTTCGGAAATACGTATCAGCCTAAAAAGTCTTTGCATGCACTCAGACTGTTCGAGCTTCTCAAGAAGCAGGGAGCGGAAATCTGTATGTGCCGGGAGTTTTACCAGTTCCTGACGGCAGATTTAAAAATGGAAGTGCCTGTCGACGCCCTGCTCGAAGGCAACGACTTCACAGCCGATATGGTTATCAGCATCGGAGGTGACGGCACATTTCTGAAAGCTGCCCGCCGGGTGGGTAGAAAACAAATCCCCATTCTCGGCATCAACACAGGGCGACTGGGATTTCTCGCCGATGTTTCACCCGAAGAGATGGAGGTGACTTTCGAAGAGATTCAGGCAGGCAGATACAGTGTGGAAGAGCGAAGTGTATTGCGGCTTATCTGCAATGACAGAAATCTTCAGGAATCGCCTTATGCCCTCAACGAAATTGCGGTGCTCAAGCGGGACAGTTCTTCCATGATCAGCATCCGCACTGCGATCAACGGTGCTTATCTGAATACGTATCAGGCAGACGGACTGGTGATTGCCACTCCTACCGGCTCTACTGCGTATTCATTAAGCGTAGGCGGCCCGATCATCGTTCCTCATTCCAATACGATCGCCATTACCCCGGTAGCTCCGCACAGCCTCAACGTCCGTCCTATCGTCATTCGTGACGACTGGGAAATCACGCTGGACGTGGAAAGCCGCAGCCATAACTTCCTCGTTGCCATCGACGGCAGCAGCGAAACGTGCAAGGAGACGACTCAGCTGACCATTCGCCGGGCAGACTACAGTATAAAAGTAGTGAAACGGTTCAATCATATTTTCTTCGATACCCTCCGCAGCAAGATGATGTGGGGAGCGGACGGAAGGCGTTGATCTTCCGACCGGACCTTCGCGACTATCAGATTCCGGACCTTCGGACGCAAAAAAGTACATCCTTCCTCACCAGGACAGAATGTACTTAAACAAAAACAAACAATTATATAAAACGGACATCCAAGAGACTCCGTTTATATAAGCAATAAGCATGTTGTGGGAAACATACACATGCTATAAAGGGTTTATCCCCGTTCGGGTACTTCACAGTAACCTTTTTAGAAAAACATCTCACCCCATATTTTATAATTATTCCTGTCTTACCCTGGATTTGGTTGACTACTATAAGTATCAACTAAAATGAATAAAAGATGAAAAAGAGTGACATGACCTTTAGTCCTTATCAGCTTGAACTTCTTGGCGATTTCTATCGTTCGA
>NZ_JAMOKH010000031.1:0-75824 GCF_023656585.1 Bacteroides sp. B1-V-101
TCGAACGATAGAAATCGCCAAGAAGTTCAAGCTGATAAGGACTAAAGGTCATGTCACTCTTTTTCATCTTTTATTCATTTTAGTTGATACTTATAGTAGTCAACCAAATCCAGGGTAAGACATTTCAAGGCTTTGGAACTATAGTTTCATCGCATGGAAACCAACTATACTAAGGCATTCCTGAAATCGCCTGTATATAGAATAAAAACAAGAGCCGCCATCCCTTGTTACTTTACCTGCTTTTTATCCGTTGTCCCTCCTATCACGTTGTGACGGCAACATCTTCTGTCACGCTGCTGTCACCACTTGCTGTCACCAGATGAATCATTTATACTCAGATAGTTATCCTTCGAACGGTGACGGTGACAGATGTTTTTATAAAAAACAATTCCTATGGTAGTGTCTCTTTTCCCCATTCCCATCCCCCTTCTCCCCCAAACCGCCATAGGACTATGGCTAACCTCATAAACTTGCCCTTATTTGCTCAAAAAACTTAATAATGTGCATTTTTTACTCGGTTTTCTTGTCAGAACCAAGTGTTTGAGTAAATTTGCACGCTGATAGTTAACCGGATAGTTTGGATAGCAAGATTATTACTACTTGACTACTGGCTGCTAATGTGTAGAAATACTAATACTAAAATTAATAGCATGAGTTTGAAAATTGTTGTATTGGCAAAACAAGTTCCCGACACACGTAACGTTGGGAAAGATGCCATGAAAGCCGACGGAACTATTAACCGTGCGGCACTCCCTGCCATCTTCAACCCCGAAGACCTGAATGCCCTTGAGCAAGCTCTTCGTCTGAAAGATGCTCACCCAGGCTCTACCGTAACCATTCTGACAATGGGACCGGGACGCGCTGCTGATATTATTCGTGAAGGACTTTTCCGTGGTGCCGATAATGGTTATTTGCTGACTGACCGCGCTTTTGCCGGTGCAGATACGCTGGCTACAAGCTACGCTCTGGCAACTGCTATCCGCAAAATCGGTGAGTGCGACATTATAATCGGCGGTCGTCAGGCTATCGACGGTGATACGGCACAGGTAGGTCCGCAGGTGGCAGAAAAACTTGGTTTGACGCAAATCACATACGCTGAAGAGATTCTGGAAGTAGGTGACGGCAAAATCAAAGTGAAACGTCACATCGACGGTGGCGTTGAAACGGTAGAAGGTCCGCTGCCCATCGTTATCACAGTCAACGGCTCGGCTGCTCCCTGCCGTCCGCGTAACGCCAAGCTGGTACAGAAGTACAAACACGCCAAAACCGTTACGGAAAAACAACAAGGTAACCTCGACTATACCGATCTGTATGACAAGCGCGATTACCTCAACCTGCCCGAATGGAGCGTAGCCGACGTTAACGGCGACCTCGCCCAATGCGGTCTGTCCGGTTCGCCTACGAAAGTAAAAGCCATCCAGAACATCGTGTTCCAGGCCAAAGAGAGCAAAACCATCAGCGGCAGCGACCGTGATGTGGAAGAACTGATTGTTGAACTGTTAGCTAACCATACCATCGGATAATCATGAATAACTTATTTGTATATTGCGAAATAGAAGAAGGCATCGTCGCAGACGTCAGCCTGGAACTTCTGACAAAAGGTCGTTCGTTGGCTAACGAACTCAACTGCCAACTCGAAGCAGTAGTTGCCGGCACCGGCCTCAAAGAAATTGAAAAGCAAATCCTTCCTTATGGAGTAGACAAACTCCACGTTTTCGACGCTGAAGGACTTTATCCTTATACTTCACTTCCTCACACTTCCATCCTCGTAAACCTCTTCAAAGAAGAACAGCCGCAAATCTGTCTGATGGGCGCTACCGTTATCGGCCGTGACCTCGGCCCGCGTGTTTCTTCGGCTTTGACCAGCGGTTTGACTGCCGACTGTACATCCCTTGAAATCGGTGACCACGAAGATAAGAAAGAAGGAAAAGTTTATAAGAACCTGTTGTACCAAATCCGTCCGGCATTCGGCGGTAACATCGTTGCAACCATCGTCAACCCCGAACACCGCCCACAGATGGCAACCGTTCGCGAAGGCGTGATGAAGAAAGAAATCGTTTCTCCGGCTTATCAGGGAGAAGTGATCCGCCACGACGTGAAGAAGTACGTAGCCGACACAGACTATGTGGTCAAAGTAATCGAACGCCACGTAGAAAAAGCGAAGAACAACCTGAAAGGCTCTCCGATCATCATCGCCGGTGGTTATGGAGTAGGCTCGAAAGAAAACTTCGACCTGCTGTTCAGCCTGGCAAAGGAACTTCACGCCGAAGTAGGTGCAAGCCGTGCCGCTGTTGACGCAGGTTTTGCTGAACACGACCGCCAGATTGGTCAGACAGGTGTAACGGTTCGTCCGAAACTCTACATTGCTTGTGGTATCTCAGGACAAATCCAGCATATCGCCGGTATGCAGGAAAGTGGTATTATCATCTCTATCAACAACGATCCGGATGCTCCGATCAACACGATTGCAGACTATGTAATCAACGGAACCATCGAAGAAGTTGTGCCGAAGATGATTAAGTATTATAAACAGAATAGCAAGTAAAGAAAGATGGCTAATTTTTACACAGAAATACCGGAACTCAAGTATCACTTGAACAATCCGATGATGAAACGTATTTGCGAACTCAAAGAACGCAACTACAGAGATAAAGATGAATTCGACTACGCTCCTCTGGATTTTGAGGACGCACTGGACTCTTACGATAAAGTATTGGAGATCACCGGAGAAATAACAGGCGAAATTATCAATGCAAACGCTGAAGGTGTTGACGAAGAAGGTCCACACTGCGCCAACGGACGGGTGGAATACGCTTCCGGCACTAAAGAAAATCTGGATGCGATGGTCAAAGCCGGTCTGAACGGAATGACAATGCCACGCCGTTTCGGCGGACTGAACTTCCCGATCACTCCGTACACCATGTGTGCCGAGATCGTTGCTGCCGCCGATGCAGGTTTCGGAAATATCTGGTCTTTGCAGGACTGTATCGAAACACTGTATGAATTCGGTAATGCCGACCAGCACAGCCGTTTTATCCCCCGCGTATGTCAGGGTGAAACCATGTCTATGGACCTGACCGAACCGGATGCAGGTTCCGACCTTCAGGCAGTGATGCTGAAAGCTACTTACAGCGAAAAAGACGGTTGTTGGCTGCTGAACGGTGTGAAACGTTTCATCACCAACGGCGATGCAGATATCCATCTGGTACTTGCCCGTTCGGAAGAAGGAACGAGAGACGGTCGCGGTCTGTCCATGTTCATCTATGACAAGCGTCAGGGTGGTGTGGATGTACGCCGTATCGAACACAAGCTGGGTATCCACGGTTCGCCTACTTGCGAATTGGTTTACAAGAATGCCAAAGCCGAACTTTGCGGTGACCGCAAACTCGGTCTGATCAAATATGTGATGGCATTGATGAACGGTGCCCGTCTGGGTATCGCCGCACAATCTGTAGGATTGAGCCAGGCTGCTTACAATGAAGGACTGGCTTATGCCAAAGACCGCAAGCAGTTTGGAAAAGCAATCATCGACTTCCCTGCCGTGTATGACATGCTCGCCATTATGAAAGGTAAGCTGGATGCCGGCCGTGCGCTGCTTTATCAGACAGCCCGCTACGTAGACATCTACAAAGCACTGGACGATATCTCACGCGAACGCAAGCTGACTCCGGAAGAACGTCTGGAACAGAAGAAATACGCAAAGTTAGCCGACAGTTTCACTCCGCTTGCCAAAGGTATGAACTCCGAATATGCGAATCAGAACGCTTACGACTGTATACAGATTCACGGAGGCTCGGGCTTCATGATGGAATATGCCTGCCAGCGCATCTACCGCGACGCACGTATCACCAGCATCTACGAAGGTACCACCCAGTTGCAGACTGTAGCCGCTATCCGCTATGTAACCAACGGTTCTTACCTTGCTACGATCCGCGAATTCGAAACAGTACCTTGTTCACCGGAAATGGAACCGCTGATGTCACGTCTGAAGAAGATGGCAGACCTGTTCGAAGCCAGCACCAACGCCGTTAAAGAAGCACAGGATCAGGAACTGCTCGACTTCACAGCCCGCAGACTGATGGAAATGGCTGCCGATATCATCATGTGCCACCTGCTGATTCAGGACGCAAGCAAGGCTGCCGACCTGTTCTCCAAATCTGCACATGTATATCTGAACTTTGCTGAAGCGGAAGTTACGAAGCATACCAACTTTATCAAAAATATGGATAAAGAAGACCTTGCTTTCTACAAAAAGTAACCCTAAAAGGGTGACTAACGATAAAAGCATCCCTTCCAACGAAGCGGATGCTTTTTTTGTCCTCTTCTTTCCAAAAGGAACTTACTAAATCTCAAAGTATTAGTATTCTCGTTGTCCGCATAAATATCCCCCTCCCATTTACCCTCTATTTCATTATTATTCTGTACTTTTGTACAAAAAGAGAGTAATATCAATCTACGACTTAATAAAAGAGAGAAATATGGCGTTTAGACTCAGACCTTTACACGAGGATAAGCTACATTTTGCAGATTTATCAAATACACAAATTCTGATACTGGCACTCGAAGCGTCTCAGAAACTTGAATGGAATATCGAAGGAATCGCTCTTCGTGAAGTCATATTTTATGTTCCAATGGGTATGCGTTCCCAAGGAGAAGAAGTGACTTTCACCATCGAAGAAGGAAACAGCGGTGAAATATCCGTCCGCAGTCAATGCGCCTCCGTACAACTGGTAGATTATGGCAAAAATCGCAAGAATATCCAAAAATTACAGGAAACGATGGAAGAGATCAAATCAACTCTGACACCGGAAGAACTGGCACAAAAAGCCAACGAACTGGAAGAAGAACTCACCCGCCCGCTGACGGAAGAAGAACGGAGGCTTCAGGCAGAAAGCGAAAAAGAGTCGTCTTTCATCCATTTCTTTATCCCCCGGAAGGGATTCATCGCGACACCGGTTCTGATAGACATCAATATCCTTGTCTTCATACTGATGGCAGCTACCGGAGCGGGAATTCTGGAACCTTCCACACTGGCCTTGCTGAACTGGGGCGCCGACTTCGGTCCGCTCACCCTGACCGGTGACTGGTGGCGTGCCGTGACCTGCAACTTTGTGCATATCGGCGCTTTCCATCTGCTGATGAATATGTACGCCTTTATATATATAGGTATCTGGCTGGAACATCTGATAGGTACGCGTCGTATGTTCGTCTCTTATCTGCTGACGGGACTCTGTTCGGCTGTCTTCAGCCTCTATATGCATGCGGAAACGATCAGTGCCGGAGCTTCCGGATCGATCTTCGGACTCTACGGTATCTTTCTGGCTTTCCTGCTGTTCCACCGCATCGAGAGGTCGCAGCGGAAGGCTTTGCTGACCAGCATTCTTATCTTCGTAGGCTACAATCTCATCTACGGCATACGGGCCGGAGTAGACAATGCCGCACACATCGGCGGTTTACTCAGCGGATTCCTTTTGGGATTCATCTATGTATTCGGCGAACGGATGAAGAAGCCCGAAGCCGGAAGAACGGTTTCCATCATCGGAGAACTGATCATCTTCAGTGTCTTCCTGTTCAGCTTCCTTTCACTCTGCCGCAATATCCCCTCGACGTATCAGGAAATACGTAACGAATGGAAAAGCGGACTTGTAGAAGCCTATTATAAGGAACAGGAAGAAGAACAGAAAAAAAGCGCCAGCCGCCCGGTGACCGGCAGTCCCCGGAAATCTTCCACTTCCGAACAGTTCCCGTATACTCCCATGTCGAATGAGGATACGTGGCTTTCATGCTATGACGCTGTATCAAAGTTCAGTTGCCAGTATCCTACCAACTGGTACAAGATAACCGGCACGAAAGCACCGACTCCCAATTCGGAGCCTCCCCTGCTGAAACTCGTCAATGGCGGCAGTCAGCTGACCGTGACCAGCAACAGCTATGATACGCAGGATGAGTTCGAGCGTATGAAGAAGCTGCTCCTCACCCTCCCCCGAAATGAGGAAGGAAAGCCCTCGGAGGATTACAAGCAGAGCAAAGTCAACATCAACGGCCTGCCTATGACGAAGACGACCAATCCTTTGCGGATCGGCCACCCCGACGAAGAAGGAGAAGAAATGCAACAAACCGTATTATTGTACTTTCAGGAGAATAAGAGAAGAGTCTTTGCCATCGTCATGCTGGTTGCGGACGAAAAGGCTCAGGCTGATCTGGACGCAATCACGTCCAGTATTCAAATCGAAAAATAAAAGTAAGTATGAAAGCATATATCCAAGTCAAGCAAGTAGGAAAAAGGAAATGCAGCATCGAAAAGATGCCGATCGATTTCCCCACTCCTCCTGCCAGTGTGCAGGAACTGATTGAAGCGGTCGTCTGCTGGCAAGTAAAGGAGTACAACGAACGGCTGCAACAAAGTGAAATGCTGAAATACCTCACCTGTGAAGAGATGGAGGACAAGGCCGCCGCCGGCAAAGTAGGCTTCGAAGCAAACTATAACGGCAGACCGGCTGTGGAAACCGAAGCCATCATCAATGCTTTGCAATCGTATGAAGACGGAATCTTCCGCATCTTTCTGGACGATGCGGAACTCGGAGAATTATCCTCCTCCGTCCAACTGAAAGAAGAATCTACACTTACCTTTATCCGGCTGGCAATGCTGTCAGGAAGACTTTGGTAACTGCAATATAAACTCTAAAAGCTTAAAGTCATGAGAATTACTTACAACGACAAATTGAACAAGCTGCTAAACCCCTATTTGGAGAGTTTACTAAAGGAAAAATCAAGCCTGGAGCCGGAAACGCTTACCCTGTTCGACCTGTTCATGGAGGATTTGGACATGGGAGGACGGTATGGTATATTCAGTGAGATACTGGAACCTCGTCTGGAGGAGATCATCCGGGAAGAAAACATCGAAAGCATTGCCAATCTGATGGATGGCAGACTTAACACGCTGTTCCGCTATATGTTGGGCGATGAATTCGCCGGACTGTTCCATACTTATCTGCAACTCGAAGCACGCTGTCCGCATACCATCGGATACGACCGGCGCGCCCAGCGTTCCGCCAATCCGTCCAATCATCTGGACCATGCCAGAGACGCATGGCTACAGTTTCTGAAGTTACGCGCTACCGGATTTTCAGTGGAAGCAATCTTAAGAGGAGGAAATACACCCGAAGATACAGAAGAATTCAGCGGCTATATGAACTCTTCCTACTGGCTGGCCGCACAAATAGCGCAAGGTAACGAAAAAGTAATCGAATACCTGAATCAGGTACTGACCAGCGAAAACAATGTCCACCGCCTGCAACGCTGGTATCTCCACGCCATCGCCATCAGCGGACACCGCCCGCTGTTGGAACTGGAAGGCAAACTGCTGCTGGCAGCCAAGCTACAAGAAGGACTGCGCCAAGCCATCGTGGAAACGATGGACGAAGGATGTCCCGAAAGTTACCTCTACCTGTTCTCCATCATCTACAACAACGGACTGCAACGTTTTGCCTCCGTCAAGCGAAGCATCGCCGTATGCACCGGAATCGGCGAACAGGACAGCAACGAACGGATTACCAACAAGTATGTCGAACTGATCTGGAATTTCCTGAATCATCCCGAAACAGCCCGCAATACCCTGCAAAGCAAGGATACAGTCGAACTTTATCTGGCTTTGTGGAGCATCGGATTCTATGATACGGACGAGATCAGAGCCATCGTACCGGACATCATCCGAAAGGGAGCCAAGCATCAGATACAGACGTTACTGTACTTCCTGCGCTGCACGCAATTCTCTCAGATGAATCATCTGATCAGCAAAGACGCATTCAAGGTATGGCACGACGACCCGAAAGTGGTGGCGGCTATCCTTCCTCTTTATATGGACGGGCTTTATCTGAGCCGATACAGCGATAACAAGGAAGCTCCCACACTCAGCGATTATTTTGAAACACCGGAAGAGGCGGTCCGTCACTACGGATATCTGAAACAAGTCTACCAGTCTATTTCCGCCAAGGAAGTCTATTCGCCTTATGTATTCCCGTGGGATTGTGTGGTGCTCACCCGTTCGGATGTAGTCCTCAAAATGGCGTACATCGCATGGATGACCAACGATATCCGGCTGAGAGAGGAACTTTGCACGTATCTTCCCGCGCTCGAATCTTACAACCGCGCCAGCTATATCGGAATCGTCCTGGCCCGTACCGAAAGCAAGGTGGAGCAGGAATATGTGCTGCAATCACTCGGAGACCGTTCGGCAGACATACGGGATGAAGCGTACAAAGTATTGTCCGAAATGTCCCTGTCCCCCGAACAGTATCAGCATATAGAAGAATTGCTCCGTTTCAAATATAGCGAGATGCGTATCAATGCCATCAATCTGCTGATGAAACAGCCGGAAGCACAGCTGGCAGCCAGTATCCGCCGATTGCTGAGCGACAAGAATGCCGAGCGCCGCCTTGCCGGACTGGATATGATGAAGAGCATCCGCAACGTCGATTTCCTGAAAGACAGTTATCAGAAACTCCTGTCCACCGTCAGAGAGATTCAGAAGCCGAACGCCAAAGAAAAGATTCTGATCGAATCGCTGATCGGAGACGGTACGGAACAAAGCCCGACAAGTAACTATACCCGAGAGAATGGCTTCGGGCTATACGATCCGGCGCTTGAAGTCAGCCTGCCTCCGATTACTCCCGATGCCGGATTCAATGTGAAGAAAGCATTTGAGTTTATTCGTTTAGGAAAAGCCAAAGCGATCTTCGACAAGCTGAACAAATACATCGAAAAGCATAAAGAAGACGAGTTCACGGATAAATACGGTGAAGTACGTCTGGTGGGCAACAGTGTCTTACTGAACTGGTACAAGCACTACGACGGACTGAGCGAACTCGGACTTCCGGAACTCTGGCTGAATTTCTATCAACAGGAAATCGGCAGTTACGACAAATTGCTGATGATGAAGTTCATGCTGGCCTCTACCGGAGCACCCAACGAAATAGAAGAGGACGAAGACGATGAATTTGACGAAGAAGAACAGGAAGACAAGGAAGCCGCCATCCAATCGCTCAACACGTTCGAACCGCTTATCAATAAGATGTATGCAGGCTTCACTTACCGCGGGCTGCAAAAGTCGCTCCGCAAGCTGACCTATTACCGGCAGATAGAAGATATCATCGACGGACTGGCACATGAATACAGAAACGAGGCAACTTATCAGCAGTTCTCCGTCAATATGCTTTTGCAGTTGCTTCCTCTGCTCAATACGAAGAATATCTTCCGTCAATACACCAATAAGCATACATGGCTCAGAGACAAGCAGGAATATGGAGCAAGGGAGATCGTTTACCCGATACACAACAACAAGTTTGTACGGTTCTGGCTCGATGCGCCTCAGCATCCCATCAATGACGCTCTCTTCACCCGTTATTTCACCGTACGGTACCAGCTCTACAAGCTCACCAACTATATGGAGCATACTCCCGAACTGGAAGAAACGGATGTCTACCTGCAAAGCATGGACTTTGCCCACGCATGGATGCTGGGACTGATTCCTACCGAAGAAATATACCGGGAACTGATGGGACGTGTCAACTCGCCCACACGCATCAAAGATATCACTTCGGTACTGGACGAGCGCAACCACTCCCTCTTCCATTCACTGACCCAGAAAGTAGTGAACCGAATTCTGGAAATAGAATTGCAGCGGGGAGATTCCGAGACTCAGGTCACCCGTCTGGCGGAAGAGCTTCACCGCGTCTACGGAGCGGAAACACTGATCCGTATCCTGCAAGCGTTCGGCAAAGACACCTTCATACGTGACAGTTACAACTGGCGCAATACCAAACGGGGAGTATTGAGCAGCCTGCTCCATGCCTGCTACCCGTCTCCGGACGACGACAGCGATACACTCAAAAGCCTCGCCAGTCAGGCCGACATCAGCCATATACGACTGGTGGAAGCTGCCATGTTCGCCCCGCAATGGCTGGAACTCACCGAAAAAGCGACCGGATGGAAAGGACTGGAAAGCGCCGCTTACTACTTCCACGCCCATACCAGCGAGTGTTTCGACGACAAGAAGAAAGCGATCATCGCCCGATATACCCCGATTGCCATAGAAGACCTTCAGGAAGGTGCTTTTGACATCGACTGGTTCAAGGAAGCCTACAAAGCCATCGGCAAGGAACGCTTTGAAGTAGTGTACAATGCAGCCAAATACATTTCATTAAGCAACACGCATACCCGCGCCCGTAAATTTGCCGATGCCGTCAACGGCAAGACCAAAGCGGCAGACGCGAAGAAAGAAATCATAGCGAAGCGAAATAAAGACTTACTGATGAGCTACGGCCTTATCCCGCTGGGCCGGAAGGCCGACAAGGAATTGCTCGAACGCTATCAGTTCCTGCAAAAGTTCCTGAAAGAGAGCAAGGAATTTGGTGCACAGAGACAGGAAAGTGAAAAGAAAGCCGTTGCCATCGCCCTGCAAAACCTGGCACGCAACTCCGGTTACGGAGACGTCACCCGTCTGACATGGAGCATGGAAACGGAACTGATCAAGGAGATCACTCCTTACCTGACCCCCAAAGAAATAGAAGGCGTGGAAGTCTATGTGCAAGTCAACAATGAGGGCAAACCGGAAATCAAACAAGTAAGAGCCGGAAAAGAGCTGAACAGCCTGCCTCCCAAACTGAAAAAGCATCCATACGTGGAAGAACTGAAAGCGGTACACAAAAAACTGAAGGAACAGCACGCCCGTTCCCGCATCATGCTCGAACAGGCAATGGAAGACTGTACCCGTTTTGAGGAAAACGAACTGCGCAAACTGATGAAGAATCCGGTTATCTGGCCGCTACTTAGAAATCTGGTCTTCACCAGCAACGGCAGAACAGGCTTCTACACCGACGGCCTATTGATAACGGCTGACGGCATCTGTCTTCCGCTCACTCCGAAAGAGGAACTGCGCATCGCCCATCCCACAGACCTGTATGCGAGTGGCAACTGGCATGCTTATCAGAAGTTCTTGTTTGACAAAGCTATCCGCCAGCCTTTCAAGCAGGTATTCCGCGAATTGTACATCCCGACAACGGAAGAGGAAAGCGCTACGCAATCCCGCCGTTATGCCGGAAATCAGATTCAACCGCAGAAAACGGTTGCCGTACTGAAAGGACGGCGCTGGGTAGCCGATTACGAGGACGGACTTCAGAAAATATACTATAAAGAGAATATTATTGCCACGATCTATGCGATGGCGGACTGGTTCTCTCCTGCCGACATCGAAGCTCCCACGCTGGAATTTGTCTGCTTCCATAACCGCAAGGATTATAAACCGATGAAGATTTCGGAGATTCCACCTGTTGTCTTCTCCGAAGTGATGAGGGATGTAGACCTCGCCGTCAGTGTGGCTCACGCCGGAAGTGTCGATCCGGAAACCAGCCATTCCACCATCGAGATGCGCCGTGCATTGGTAGAACTTACCCTACCCCTGTTTCACTTCAGCAACGTCAGGGTGAAAGGGAACTTTGCATACATCGAAGGCAAGCTGGGCAAATACAACATTCATTTGGGCAGTGGTGTTATCCATAAAGCAGGCGGTGCACAAATAGCCGTTCTTCCGGTACACTCGCAAAGTCGCGGACGACTGTTCCTGCCTTTTGTGGATGAAGACCCGAAAACAGCGGAGATACTGACGAAAATCATTTTCTTCGCAGAGGATGATAAAATAAAAGACCCGAGTATTCTAAACCAAATCAAATAGAAAAGAGATGGCAGAAAATTTACTGATTCACACAGGTAATAAAGAAGAGAAATATCGTGAACTGCTTCCACAGCTACAAGCATTGGTAAGCTCGGAAACGAATCGTATCGCCAATCTGGCAAATATTGCCGCCGCACTGAAGCAGACTTTCCACTTTTTCTGGGTCGGCTTTTATATGGTGGAAGGCAACGAACTCGTATTAGCACCGTTTCAAGGTCCCATCGCCTGTACACGCATTCGTTTCGGCAGAGGAGTTTGCGGCACGGCATGGAAGGAAGCGCAGACGCTGATTGTTCCTGATGTAGAGCTGTTTCCCGGTCACATAGCCTGCAGTTCCGATTCCAGGTCAGAGATAGTAGTACCTATTATAAAAGAAGGAAACGTCATCGGAGTGCTGGATATAGACAGTGATACAACGGACAGCTTTGATGAAACGGATGCACGCTATCTGGAAGAAATCTGCACGTACATCAGATAGTTTTCTTTGTACTGTAACGGTCCGAATAAAACAGAGGCTCTGATCTACGTGAACAGAGCCTCTGTTTGCTATAAATAGAGCCTTCGTTTGCATCAAACAGAGGCTTCGTTTTTTTACCAGTCCGCTTCCTCTATTTCCCTTTCCCGAAACAACAGAAGTTGCTTGCGGAGGGAAGTAATTTCACGCCTCATATCGTCCATTCTTTCCAGCATATGATGAATGGCGTCAATGCCTTCCATATTGATGGATAAGTCATAGTACATCCGACTATAACGTTCCACGTTCGGAAGTTCAGAAACAAGCAGATAATGCTTGCCGGCTTCGGTACGTACATTAATCAAACCACCTTCTTCCAACATCTCAATGAATGAAGGTTCAATATGACACTTTTGACAGTATTCACTGACAATAATTAATTCGGTCTGCATAGTGCTCATTCATTTTAGTTCATACTCTGTAATTGACGGAACAACTCCTTCTGCGCTTCTGTCAGATTCGTCGGAATCTTGACGGAATAGGTAACAATCAAGTCACCGAATTGTCCTTCTTTCTTATAGACCGGGAATCCCTTGCCTTTCAGACGCACTTTCGTTCCATTCTGAGTCTCCGGTTTGATCTTCAGTTTCACTTTACCGTCCAGCGTATCAACGACTTTATCACCACCCAATACAGCAGTATAAAGGTCTACTTCCACGTCTACGTACAAGTCATCGCCCAAACGCTTGAATACAGGGTCTTCGGCAATGACGAAAGTGATATACAAGTCCCCGGCCGGACCTCCGTTCACACCTTCAGCTCCGTAACCTTTCAGTTTAATCACCTGCCCGTCGGCCACACCTGCGGGAATGGTAATACGTACTTGTTTACCATTGACAGTCAATATCTGTTTATGCGTCTGAGCAGCATCACGAAGTGAAAGATGAAGCTCCGCATTAAAGTCCTGTCCACGGAATCCGGCAGAACTTTGTCCCCTGCCCTGATGTCCGAACATCGATTCGAAGAAATCGGAGAAACCACCGGCATTACCTCCGGAGAATCCACCGCCACCGTCGGACGAATACCAATACGTTCCGTCACCATCAGAGAATCCCTGACCGCCACCACCGAATCCGCCAAAACCTCCGGCACCTCCAAAGCCACCGGCTTGCTGCCGCGCTTTTTTCTGAGCTTCAAACTCATCGGCATGCTTCCAATGCTCCCCATACTCGTCATACTTCTTACGCTTCTCAGGGTCACTCAGTACTTCATTGGCTTCATTGATTTCCTGAAACTTGTCCTTCGCACTTGGGTCATTAGGGTTCAGGTCAGGATGATACTTCCGGGCCAACTTACGAAAAGCCTTCTTTATATCATCCTGAGAAGCACTTTTGTCAACTCCAAGAATCTTATAATAATCTATATAAGCCATGTTTTATGAATTTAATCGTTCATACTTTTATATCGCAAATAACACGCCAATCATGCTTTTGGATATAAGAATTAACAAGGATTAATGAATAAGTAATAGGTAATAAGTAATAGGTAATAATCGTAGCTTCGTATAGCCTTGCCTGTACGGCTACGGTGTATTACTTATTACCTATTACTTATTACCTATTACCTAATACTTAATACCTAATACTTGACATTTCTGGAAGTCAGGCTGTTTCATTCCCAGATCATCCAAGGGGCGTGGTTCGTTATGGTCATTCAGATATACTCTCGGCTTCATGGTGTAAA
Organism: Bacteroides sp. B1-V-101; assembly: GCF_023656585.1. Taxonomy (NCBI): domain Bacteria; kingdom Pseudomonadati; phylum Bacteroidota; class Bacteroidia; order Bacteroidales; family Bacteroidaceae; genus Bacteroides; species Bacteroides sp. B1-V-101. The sequence continues at coordinate 13,926 of NZ_JAMOKH010000031.1, forward strand.
GAGGGCTGACTACAGATGAGGAATCGTTGCGGTAAGAAGTTTGCACTCCGCCCAGTTCCAGCATGGTAGGAAAGAATGAACAGCTGGAAGATACGTCTTTATCCTTATTCCCGGTCACGGTTTGCCAATGTTCGGGATAAGCTTCCCGATAGGTGTCGGACATCCATATCAGAAACGGAACATGAAGCTGATAGTAAGAAGGAACCGGAGAAGCATGAAGGAACAGATGACGGGAATCGTCAAAAATATCCTCTCCATGATCGGAAGTGTAGAGCATTGCAGCATCCACGTGCTGTTCTTCGAGCATATGAATCAGACGTGACAGAAAGCTATCTGTATAGCGGATGGTGTTATCGTAGGCATTCACCAGGTTATCACGGTACTTCACTTCCGCTTCTACCGGATAATCGGGCAGAAAGAAAGCGTCTTCTGACGGATAACGTTCACGATAATTGAAATGTGAACCGTATGTATGAAGTACGATAAACTGTTTCTGATTTCCCTTGGATAATTCTTTCGCTACTAATGCCAGCAGTTCATCATCAGAAGGATTGTAGGCGGAATCCAGCGAATCTTCTTTTATAAAATCGAATGTATCGGCTTCCTTTCCGAAGAAATCGATAAAGGAATGATTATAGCGCTGGTTGGAGAAAAAGGCTGTCTGATAACCTGCCTCCTTAAAGGCCGTGATGATTCCTTTTTGATGGTAAATGGAGTCGAAGTTACAGGCTGTAATATCCGACATCAGCATGGGTACGCTTTTATGGGTGGTATTCGACTCCGTCAGGACTTTGGAGAACGCAACAATCCCCGGTTGACGGGACAGAAGCGGATTCGTCTCCCGCTCATATCCGTAGAGTTGCCAGTTCAATGCGCGGGAAGTCTCTCCCACTACCATTACATACACTTCACGCTTGTCTGCCGGATGAGTGGCATAGGCATGGAAAGTAAAATCTTTTGAGGTGTGATGATAATTTTGCGTCAATGCCGTGCGTTGAAAAGCGAGTCCCACATTATAGCATACATTGAGGGGGTAAAGATCGGATTTCAGTTCATAGCGGGAGTCTTCCCAGTAAGCTCCGCCCAGAGTGAGAAGAGAGATTCCAAGCAGGATGAAGGCTCTCTTCCGTTCTCTGCGAATAAATGCCACAGAAAGCCGGCGCTTGCGGATAATCGAAATCATGCCCAATATCAGGGCAGGAATGTAAAGTATGACCACGGTGGCTATGGCCGGCAATAAGTTGTCCAGCAACTCCATCGCTTCACTCGAATTGGTGGTTACCAGATTCAGAAACATATCTACAGCGATGATGGACTGTCCGAACAGATAAAGCAGCACAATCTGAAAGGCGCCGAAAAACAGGAACACGAACAAAATCCAGAGCATCTTGCCGCAGTTGCGGGACAAAGTCATCAGCAGATAGTAACAGGATAAAGGCAACAAGACATTGCTTACCTTCGCCATCAACGGTAAGGGTTCTGTGAAACACAGAACGATGTTGGGCATTATCAGGATGATCAGGAACAGGTAAAATAAGTGTTCCTGATTATCAAACCATTTCTTTATGTTCTTAAAAAGCTTCATTGATATTAAATATAAATCCGGTCTGGTGCTTGCCAAACCCTAAATCCAAACGTACATTTACTCTCTTCTTAAATTCCCAGCGATAGCCGAAACCGTAATTGGGAAGGATATGCTTGGGTGTAAAATCGGATAAACGCGGAAATACGGTTCCCGCTCCTGCCCATACTGCCACTCCGTTTCGTTTCCATATATGCTGACGGAGTTCTATCTGTGCATCCATCGCACACTTATCACGATAACGTCCTTCATAATAGCCACGCATCGAGTAAGAACTTCCAAGTGTTGCCACCAATCCCCACGGAGGATTGCCATAGTTCAGTAAAGTGTGAAACTGTCCTGCAAGGATTCCGCCTTTCCATACCGGATGGTAATAGCTGGTTGTCAGTTCCGTACTGCTAAACGCATATTTATTACCGAGAAAAGCCGGACTAAACCGTTGGTCTATCCGCAAATAATATCCCTGATAGGCATTGGTCAGAAAATCACGGGAGTCATAAAGAAGGGAAAGGCCGAGACTCGTATTAGTGGTCCGTGCCGACATTCCTTCCCAAAGTTCCGGTTTCTCAAAGTCACGCCCGTCTATATAATCGAATACAGCCATCGGTCCGATATAGAAACTTTTCGCTACACGGAACATGAAGTCGACTTTCACTTGTGCCTGAAAGCGTTTGTAGTCGCTTTCATTATCAGAGTTCGCCCCATTATCATATCCCCTTCCCCAATAAAGACTGGGGAAAGAATAAAAATAAAGATTATAATTCAACCGGTATTTCTCTTGCGGGAACAGATGATTGCCTCTTACTCCCAACAGATAAAAACCAACAGTAGAGACATCTCCATAAAGAGAAACATTCGAAGGGGGAAGGATCGAATCATTGCGGTCTGTACGATACAGCCCCGCCGCCACCAATCCAAGACCGAATTTGGTATCACTGGAATAATGAGGACCGCCAATCACACTGAAATCAAACTTTTTATTTTTCTTCTCCTTATTGGCGTCATTAAAATAATCAAGAAACTTCTTGAAGAAACCGCGCTTTGCCTGAAGTGAGTCCGGGGTTGCCACAGAGACAGAATCTACCGGCACATCTTTGCCCATAGAATCAGTCTGCGCACTTATAGTGGTTTGTGTCAACAACAATAGCGCCAATAATACAAGTCCGTTTCGTCTAGCATCCATCATAACAAGAAGCAATATTACGGGGACAAAGTTAGCCCCAAACTTCCTATTACAACAGTATTATAGACGCTTTTGTTGTTCCATTCTTCTCTTTTAACGTCTCAAAAGTCGAATAAATTGATTTACATCCTCTTCCGTTGTGTCAAAAGAAGTCACCAGGCGGATTTCGTGATTCGCCTCATTCCAGAAATAAAAGAAATAAGATTCCAGCATCCGGTCGATAGTCGGACGGGGCATGGTCAGAAATAACTGGTTGCTCTCCGGCTTTTGGGTAAAGGTGACTTCGGGCAGTTCCTTAAGTGCCCGATAGAGCTTGCCTGCCATCGCATTGGCATGAGCGGCATTCTTCAGCCACAGGTCATCCGTCAAGTAGGTAGTAAACTGACAGGAAAGGTAACGCATCTTGGAAGCCAGTTGGGCAGATTGTTTCCGGACAAAACGGGCTTCCCGTTGCAGGTCCTTATTAAATATAATCACACATTCCCCCATCATCAGTCCGTTTTTTGTTCCGCCGAAACTAAGGATGTCAATTCCACAGTCTACAGTCAGTTCTTTGAGCGAAAGATGAAGAGCGGCACAGGCATTGGCAATCCTTGCTCCGTCCATGTGGACATACATACCGTTCAGATGGGCAAAGTCAGTCAGACGTTTCAGTTCTTCGGGTGTATAAATCGTTCCGAGTTCGGTGCATTGAGAGATGTAAAGCGCACGGGGTTGCGAATGATGCTGGTCGCCGAAACCGTGCAGATAAGGCTGCATCAGTTCGGGAGTCAACTTACCATCGGTTGTGGTAATCGGCCGAATCTGACAACCTGTCATTTTCACGGGAGAGCCGCACTCGTCTACATAAATATGGGCAGTTTCTGCACAGAAGATTGAATGATACGGACGCGTCATTACTTGCAAAGCCACCACATTGCTGCCCGTGCCATTGAATACAAACAAAGGGACACAGTCCTGTGTAAAGGTTTCTTTTATCTTGGCTACGGCTTCTTCCGTCCATCGATCATCACCATAACCCAACGCATGATCTGCGTTTGCCCGGCTCAATGCTTCCATCACCAACGGATGCACACCGGAATTATTATCAGAGGCAAAACTTCTCATTGTTTCTTCTTGTTTCTTCGCATTGTTTTAATTGTCATGCAAAGTAACAGAATTATTTCCAGATATACTTCTTGCGCAGCCAATAATCTAATCCGAGCAAGACCAATGCAAGAAGTGCGATATAGACATAAAATGCAAACAAAGAAGAATCCTGCCGGACATTCATTTGCGGCATCACATCGGCAAAGTTAAATTCCAGATAGAAAGTCAGCACATAGACACCCAGCCCTACCAACGCCAAAGCCGATATCAGCAAAGCTGCCCAACCGATTCTCGTTTTCCGCTTCGTCTGCTTCTCAGCCTCCTGATGAACACGCTCCATCATCCGATACGAAAAATTGGAAGACAGTCGTTCCGTTTGCCTCCGTTCCAATGCTTGTTTCAGCATATTGCCCGTATTCTCGTTTATCTTTCTTTCCTCTTCCATATCCTCTCTTCTATTTATTATTCATCAATACACAAATCTTTTTCCGGGTACGATGAAGCCGTACTTTCACATTACTGATCGAAAGTTTCAGCACCTCACCGATCTCTTCCATTGACTTTTCTTCATAATAAAACAAAGTAATCAATGCTTTCTCTTCTCCGCTCAACTGATCTATCGCCTGACTCAAACGATCCAGCTGTTCTTCGGTTTCTGCCGGAGCAAGCACATTGTCCGCCATCTCATCGGGTACATTATTAATCGTATTCTCTTCTATATAAAGAAACTCCTGTTTCTTTTTCCGGGTAGCCGAGATAGCGGCATTGTAAGCGATGCGATAAATCCATGTAGAAAACCGGCACTCGCCTTTATAACGATTCAAGTTGCGGAAAGCTTTCAGAAAAATATCCTGAAGCAACTCCTCCGCATCTTCGGGACAACCGACGATCTGCACCACCAACGTATACAACGGACGACTGTAGCGGTCAAGAAATACGGAAAAGTATTCCGTCTCTCCATCCAGTATGCGTTCGATATAGTATGATTCGTCTTTCTGTTCCATCTTGACTCTTTAGACGCTGCCCGATACAAAAGGTTACAATCCGGAAAAGAAAAAATACAGGATTATAAATTATCTGCTTTTCAGTGTAACCTTTTTCCGTCCACTGCGTCAAACGATACAAAGAACGAAAATATTCACTTAAAAACAGTATAATTATGATGGATTTTATCACCATTCCCTTGGTAGTAGGTACTATTACATTAGGAATCTACAAATTATTTGAACTTTTTGTATGCAGGAAAGAGCGGATAGCCATGATTGAAAAGCTGGCTGACAGAGTCAACACGGGAGAAATCAACAGTAACTTATCCCTCAACCTTAATTACTCCCGCTCCCGGTTTACCTTCGGTTCTTTAAAAAGCGGTCTGCTGATGCTTGGAATAGGATTAGGTCTACTGGTCGCCTTCTTTATCTGCATCAACTCATTTCCGGGATACACCGCTTCCAGAAACTGGGACGTGGAACGTCAGGCAAGTGTCGTGTATGGCGCATGTGTACTTCTTTTCGGTGGCGCAGGGCTGCTGGCAGCTTTCCTCATCGAGATGAAAATACAGAAGAAAGAGAAGGAATAAAAAACCAAAATCCCCGAAGCCTCATCTACAAAGATGTAACTTCGGGGATTTAATCTGTTCTCATTAAAACATCAGACATTCTTTCATCCAATATAAACATTTACGCAGAGATATACATAAAGTTCCTCATCACACTGATCGAACTCTATCTTATTCTCTTTCGATAACCAGCCCAGAGCGGCACCCAATTCTTTATCCTTCAACCCGGACTTTCTCTTTAAGGTACCATAGCCCCATTTCTCATTGTTGCTCAGCAGTTGCCAGACTTTACCAGCATACACACCGATTTGCTTTCTATCCATTTTCTACAGCTATTAAGAGGTTATAAACATTAGGTTAAGATTTCGCCTATAAAGATAACAAATGGATATCACAATTGTTCCCTCCCCAACACTAAAAAGTTGTTACAAAATTATTTTTAACATAAAACCTGCGATGTGTACGACACAACGGACTTATTAGCATATGTTAAAACAGAACTTTTCTTGGCATACATCTGTTATTACATTAAGAATCAATCCTAAACCTATTAGAAATATGGCAAAAAAAATAGCAGAACAACTGATCGAAACATTAGTTGAATCGGGCGTAGAGCGCATCTATGCCGTGACGGGCGATAGTTTAAATGAAGTAAACGAAGCTGTCAGAAAGAGCAATAAGATACAATGGATACATGTACGGCATGAAGAAACCGGAGCCTATGCCGCAGCAGCCGAAGCTCAACTGACCGGACGGATAGGATGCTGCGCAGGCAGTAGCGGACCGGGGCATGTTCACCTCATCAATGGGCTATATGATGCACAACGCTCAGGCGCACCGGTCATCGCCATCGCTTCCACCATCCCCAGCGGAGAATTCGGAACTGAATATTTTCAGGAGACCAATACTATAAAACTCTTTAACGATTGCAGCTACTATAATGAAGTGGCAACCACTCCGGGACAATTCCCGCGTATGCTTCAATCAGCCATTCAGACAGCCATCACCCGAAAAGGAGTAGCCGTTGTAGGCTTACCGGGAGACCTGGCCAAGGCATCTTCCGTTTCCGTCGATTCTTCGGTAAAGAATTATCCGGCTCCGCCAGAAGTCTGTCCGGCAGAAGAAGACTTGATACAATTGGCAGAGTTGCTGAACAACCATAAACGCATTACTCTTTTCTGCGGCATCGGCTGTCGGGGAGCACACGAGGAAGTGATCGCGCTTTCGGAGAAGCTGAATGCTCCTGTGGTATATACTTTCAAAGGAAAAATGGAAGTACAATATGAAAATCCTTATGAAGTCGGAATGACCGGACTGTTGGGAATGCCTTCCGGCTATTACAGCATGCACGAAGCCGAAGTACTTCTTATGCTCGGCACAGACTTTCCTTATTCCGCTTTCCTGCCCGATGACATCAAGATAGCACAGATAGATATCAAACCCGAACGGCTCGGACGCCGTGCCAAAGTGGATATCGGACTTTGCGGAGATGTAAGAATGACTATTCAGGCATTATTGCGTATGCTGAACCCCAAGACTGATGATACTTTCCTGCTGAAACAACTGAAAAGATATGAAGGAGTAAAGAAAGACCTGGCAGCCTATACGGAAGATAAAGGAGATATAAACAAAATCCATCCGGAATATGTGATGTCCGAGATTGATAAACTGGCATCGGATGATGCAATATTCACCGTAGATACCGGAATGACTTGTGTATGGGGTGCACGTTATCTGCAAGCTACGGGGAAGCGGCATATGCTGGGGTCTTTCAATCATGGTTCTATGGCAAATGCTTTGCCACAGGCCATCGGGGCAGCACTTGCCTACTCCGACCGTCAGGTAGTAGCGCTCTGTGGTGACGGAGGGCTGTCGATGACTTTAGGAGATCTGGAGACCGTTGTCCAATACAAGTTACCGATTAAGATCATTGTCTTCAATAACCGCTCCTTGGGAATGGTAAAACTGGAAATGGAAGTAGACGGGCTGCCGGACTGGCAGACAAATATGCTGAATCCGGACTTTGCGCAAGTAGCCGAAGCAATGGGAATGACAGGCTTCAATGTCAGCAATCCGGAAGAAGTACTGACTACTTTATTAAATGCATTCGAACTGGATGGTCCGGTACTGGTAAATATCATGACCGATCCGAACGCTCTTGCCATGCCTCCTAAAATAGAGTTGGGACAGATGGTGGGCTTCGCCCAGTCTATGTATAAACTGTTGATTAACGGACGCTCACAGGAAGTGATCGATACTATTAATTCGAATTATAAACATATACGGGAAGTCTTCTGACAGTTCCTTCTTCAACGATATTTATCCTTGCACACAGACAAGATGATTATCTTCAGAAAGGTATAACCTGATCTCATTACAGACCAACAATGAGTCAGGTTCTACCTTTTTTATATATCCAACTGAAGGATAATCATTTTATTTTCTTATGTTTGTAATCATCAAAAAAGAGAAGCACATGGAAAAACCGGACTCTTCACTCCTATTCAGACAACCGATGTATGCCGATAAAAGACAATGGAAACAATTTCTTTCTATTTTTCTGTTAGCCGCAGGCGTTGGTTTTACGGTGGCAGGAATTATCTTTTTCTTCGCCTATAACTGGGAAGATCTTCCCAAATTAGCCAAGCTGGGAATCGTACAAACATTGCTTGTTGCATCTGTCCTGCTGACAGTATTCACCCGATGGAATATACTTATCAAACAGATAATCCTCACCGGAGCCACATTCCTTGTGGGTACACTCTTTGCCGTATTCGGACAAATCTATCAGACAGGCGCTGATGCGTATGACCTGTTTCTGGGCTGGACACTGTTCACCATCCTCTGGGCAGTCGCCATCCGTTTCACTCCGCTCTGGCTGACGTTTATCGGACTGCTCTGTACTACCATATGGCTGTATGCTATGCAAATAGTGCCGGATAACCAATGGGCAGTCACTTTACTGACCAGTGCAGTAACCTGGATTTGCGCTTCGGCAACGGTCGTCACAGAATGGATGAGTATCAAAGGTACCCTCAGCCGACAGAACCGTTGGTTTGTCAGCCTGCTTTCTCTGGCGACCATCGTGCATGTGACTTATCTTATGATGGCAGTAATCTGCGAAAAGGATGCAATCGTATCCATTCCGCTCACAAGTACCGTTCTGCTGTTCTCGGCAGGGTTATGGTTCGGATGGAGACAAAGGAATTTATTCTATCTTTCCGCCATTCCTTTTGCCATACTGATGATTTTACTATCCCTGTTTATCTGTCACAGTAACCTTAGGGATGTCAACATATTTCTCCTCTCAGGAATTATTGTTATCACCGGTACCACTTTATTGATTTATGCAATCCTTCACCTAAAAAAACAATGGTATGGCACAGAAGAGTAACCTGACAATCGAAGTCCTTTCAATTATCGGAGGAGTGCTGACCGCTATCTTCTTTCTGGGATTTCTTGTACTTTCCTCCATTCTCCGGTCCGAAACATCCTGCCTGATTGCAGGAAGTATCCTGATCATTACTACTTTATTTGTCAATCGCCTCCTGACCAAACCTTTTCTGGATGCGATGAATATTACATGCTACATAGCCGGATGTATATTAGCCGGTTATGGAATGAATAGAAACATGGATGTCCTCTTTATTGTACTGATAGGGATCAGTGTAGTAACGATGCTGTTATCCAAAGGGTTCATCCTGACCTTCCTTTCGGTAATCTCATTCTATATGGCACTGTTCGGAGAGATAACGAATTTATTCTCTTCACTGAATCCGCTGAATGTGGCTGCCGTGCCTATTATAGCAATTTTCTTATTCGTCAATCTATATGAGACAAAAATACTTAGCTATACGAACGGGGATTTGTCTAAATATAAACCTATTCATTCCGGTCTGTTCGTATCTTGTGTCCTTTCATTGGCCGGGTTGTCTGTCAATTACTTGACAAAAAGCACAAATGACTGGATCATATCTGTTTTCATGTTGGTGGGTATCCTTCTGATGGTTTATAAAATCGTGCAGGTGATGCAGGTTAAGAGTCCGGTACATCAGGTGTGCATCTATCTTCTTTGTATCCTGATCTGCTTTCCCAGTCTGCATGCCCCTTATCTATCGGGCAGTATCCTGCTGATACTGATATGTTTTCAGTACGGTTATAAAGCTGAGTCCGCAGTTGCGCTCCTCCTCTTCATCTATTCCATATCCAAATATTACTATGATCTGGATATCACCTTGCTGACGAAATCAATCACCCTGTTCTTCACGGGAATCGTATTGCTCATAGCCTGGTATATTTTCACTCAAAAAAAGACAAGACATGAAAAAATATAGCCGAATACTGATTATCGCTAATTTAATTCTTCTTCTGGGATATTTTAACTGGTCTGTTTATCAGAAAGAACAGACGCTGAAAGAGGGACAACTCGTATTATTGCAACTGGCTCCTGTCGATCCCCGTTCGCTGATGCAAGGAGATTATATGAGGCTTAACTATAAAGAAGCAAATTCCGAGTTGATAAACAGACAGAAAGCTAAACGCGGTTATGCTGTGCTCAAGCTTGACAAGAATCACGTCGGAGAAATAATACGTCTTCAGGAATCCCTTGAACCAGTAAATGAAAATGAAATCGTCCTGAAATATAAAACAATAAATGGCAGGTTATTCCTCGGTGCCGAATCCTTCTTTTTTGAAGAAGGACAGGATTCTGTCTATAATCGTGCCGCCTATGGTGGATTGAGAGTAGATAATAAAGGACAGAGTTTACTGGTAGGGCTGTATGACAAGGATTTCCGGCAGATTAAGCCGTACAGAGGCAAACAGTAATATACGAAAGCCCAGACTTTTGCATTCTTAAGCATCTTCTTATTAGTGGGGAATAAGGGGATTACATTAAAAGTAGTAATCTCGGGAAAATAAGACAGATGAATAAGATCATAAAGAGAATGCCCTAGGGAAATAAGGGATGCATTCTCTGCCAAGGGTAGATTTTGAAAAGAGAGACTTTCACAAGTATCGTCTTTCTATCTACTCCCGGTTATCTCCACATTTTAAGTGAAGAAGGGTTCATCGTAGAAGTCCGAACTTTCACAAGCAGGAGACTTCTGGATATTCTCAATGTGGCTCCTCGTATGAATAGAGGAAGTGGGGAAATCATACCACACGAGAATTAGAAAATATTATTCTGCAATGCAGATACTTACACGGTTCTCTTCCGGGATTGCGTAAGGTTGTACGGTATCTCCCTTAAAATCAATTTTAATTCTATCTGCAGCAATGCCTTTTACCTTCAATACCTCAGCCACATTGACAGCACGCTTTTCCGATAGTTTGCTATTGATTTTAGGATTACCCGTATTGATATCTGCATAGCCTGTTATACTTATTTTAGCTGTCGGATGCTTCTCAAGATACTCAACCAGAGAAACAAGTTTGGCTTGTTGATCATCCTGAATCTTTGCGGAATTCAATGCAAAGAAGATATTCTGCTTCATAGGCTCAGCTACCACCTCTTTTTTAGGTTGCGGTTGTTCCACTACAGGAGCAGGCTTTGGCTGTTCAACCACTATCGGTTCTGGTTCATAATATATCGGTGCTATTTTTGTATAACTCTTGCCAAGTTTGATACTCAAACCCACCAAAGCATTCAATTGCCAATCACAGTTTCCAGCTTTCTTTGAGTTGAATTTGTCTGATAAAGCATTGGCGTTGGCTTCGATATTGATGGATAAACGGTCATTCAGACGGAGATCACAACCTAAACCAAAACGCCCAGTTACAAGGAACTTACCTTCTTGCCAAAGATATTCCATTTCATAAGTACGTGTATCCAATGCATTCGCTTCATCATTATCAAATCCACGATTAAGTCCTGCTCCGGCAAAGAGATAACCATTGAAAATACGTTTCGGATTAAAACCGCAGAATAAAGTACTAAGATCGGCTATAATATCAACATTCCCTTGAAGGTATTTGTATTGATACACCTGTTCAGGATTAATCCATCCACCTTTTGCCTGCCAACCACTTACACTAATACGTGCACCAAAAGCAGGAGCAAACTTATAGCCTACGTTAAGAGCAACTGCCGGAGAAATCAGATCGGCGAATTTGGCCTCACCAACAGTATGAGCAGCACCTATTTGGGTCTGAATAAACCAATGAGGATGAAAAACAGTCTTACCAGGTTCTTTTATACGCTGTTCTCCGCTCTGTGCAAATGCTATTGTAGTGCATAGAATAGCAAAAACTATTAATACGCTTCTTTTCATACGCTAAATATATAGTTAGAGAAGGGTATCCTCTCATTTTTAAGAAGATACCCTTCCACCTAAAAAGGATTATAGTGATTCTTACAAATTACTGTTCACATTATCCGTGCGTAGGTAATACAGTTACTGTTATAACCTTCGTCACATCACCATACGGATAGCTGACTGTTACAGGAATCTGAAGTTTAAATGAAGTCTTCACAGTCATACCCTTATTATCGTATGTAACCATACCGAAGTCACCATTTTCAATTGCAGTCAAGTTATTGCTTGTATCTGTACCTGCAGCATAAGTCACTACATTAGGATACAAAGATGCAACTTCCGACCACAACACAAATTTGTTTGGATCTGTTTGTCCCATATTGGTCTTAATGTCATCAGTAGCGATAGCAAATGCTGAAATTTCATAATAAGTATAGAAATTATTCGTACCCATTTCAAAATCATGTCCTCGCCAATCGGTCAATGAAATCAACTGATTCAAAGCCACCTTAGCACCTCCAGTTTCAGCATCCTGAATGGTACTAACCGGACCTGCTATAATATTAACTGGACGTAAGAATTTAGCATCAAATGTACCATTAGTCAACTGAAGTTTAGTATCGCAACCCTTATTGGTAATCACTACTTCAATCGTTGCAGTAAACGGATTCTCATTGTAAGCCGATTTGTTCAGCAACGCTTTAGCAACATCTGTCTTATTATAAGTAACCTTGCTACCAGCGATAACTGCTACTTCCTCTGCTGAACCAGTAGTTCCTTTCGTACCCATCAACTTATCTCCGTCAGCGTTTCTATATACATAGTAATCAACTCCATCAACCGTTATTTTTTGCTTAGTTGTTACGACTCCGTTTGCTTCTGCAAATACAAACTTCGGATCATTCAACTGAGTAGGCTGGAAGTCTGTAAACTTGCTGTCTACTGTAGTTACAATCTTATTACCCATAAATACAGAATAGAAATCAAAGTCTGCCAAGGTAGCCTTATTATTGGCAATCGGTTCTTTAGCATCTATTTCAATAGAGTTTCCACTCCAAAGATTTGTATTCTTAGCACCGATTGTACCTGAAGCTTTGTGTACCTTGCCTGTAGTCAAAATGATTACTACATCCTTGCGTCCTGTTGCAGAGTAGTATACCTTCTTAGTGAATGTATCACCTTCTTTAGCAGCTAACAAGTCTGCATTATCAATAGTCCACTCTACAAGAATTGTCTGTGTACCTTCAGGATCCTGAAGTTCTACTACCTTACCAACACTATTGTCACCAGTAGCAGGGTTAGTCTTAGCATCATTCAATTTGTAAATAGCATAGAATTCATCTTTCTTCAGACCAAGCGCATTATAAACATCTACATTCATAAATTGAACATCTGTTGTAACCGCTGCATCATCGCAACCTACATAAATATCCTCATGTTTCGGATAAGTTACTTCTTTACCATCTACATCATCTTTTACTATGTTGATTTTCACCCAACCAGCATTCAAGACTTTCTTTGTAGTAATCTCTCTCAACATAACACGTACCATTGGCTGACGATCAGCAGCAGCAACACCCGGTTCTCCGTATACAGTAGAAATAGCCTCACCATCTTCTAATTTCAAGAATGCATTCTGAGGAGTTTTATTATCTCCACTGATATAGTTGGACTGCGCAAACGCAATTTCCAAATCTAAATCAGCCAAATCACCTTCAAAAACTTTCTCTTCAGAAGCTGTAGCTCCACTTTTATCAGCTGTTTCTTTATAATGGAATGTGAATTTATCTTTTAGCACCAGTTTTTTAGGATCACTAGCGTCTACAGTAGCTGTAAGAGCAAAGTTAGCCTCTGCTTCAATAGCTTCCAAAGCTTGGCCTATCTTAGAACCTTTATCATCTGCACCATATAAATGTCCATCATTCGCTGCATTATTATTAACTTTATCTTTAAATGCAAGAACAAAGTCAGACCAGTTAGTCTTATAAATGGCAGCATAGTCAGAAGTAATCACTCTAGGTTCTTTCTCGTCTTTCAACTGAACAGACACCTGTAATGCAAGTGTTGAAACTTCTTTAGCATCCAAAGCTTTGATTTCTTCTGAAGTCGCACTGAATGTTACTTTCAGCATACGACAATTCTTGCCATCTATTTCTTTATCTACCAATTTATAAGAAGTTACTGTAGGATTAAACTTCTGAGAACGAGTAACGACCTCCTTATTGTCAGCTACATAATGAACAGATTTTTCTACAATCTGTGATTCACTTATATTTTGAGGATTAACATGATAGTAAGCTACAATTTTCGGAGTGAGCACATTAACTTTCGTTGTATTCCGCTGCCAAACTTCACCAGTTTTTGTAGGAGTAGCATCGGATGTCTTCACTGTCCATTCATTGTAATTAAGGCTGATAGCCTTCATTGCTTGAATACCGCCCAAATAAGACTGTGGTTCGAAAACAAGGCTACTTAAAACTGCAATATTCGTTTTCAATACAAATCCCTCCGGATATTCTTTCATACCACTAATCACGATGTTACCATCTTCGTTAACTGCAGCAGTAATCGTTCCTTCTGCCTTCCAAGATTGTGCAGGATCAGTCGGCTTTCCGTTCACATACCATATACCGCTAGCATCAGGAGTATAAATATCGGCAGCAGCTTGTACGCCAAGATCTTTTGCTGCATCACCTTCACCAATCCACCAATTGCCATCTTTGATGTAAGGAGTCAAACCGTCAGTACCATTAGTGCTATTGCCATCCTTACCTTCAGCCTGTACTTTCAAATCGGTATTTCCAATCCACCAGTTACCGTCTTTAATATAAGGAGTATCTCCGGCAGCCTTCCACTGAGTTTTCTCAGTACCTTTGTACCAATAGCCATCATCACCGATAGTGTAAACAATGCCGTCATTACCATTTACACCATCTTTACCATTAGTAATGTCATAAGTCTTCTCATTTCCCAAAACTACTTGAATACCATTAGCAATTGGTTTAACATCTTTGACCCACTGTCCACTATCCAGCACCTTCTGAATCTCAGCCAGTTTAGCGTCATTCGCATCAATGCGCTCATTAATCGCATTGATGTCATCATCGTAGTCCTTACAGCCTACGTAGGTGACAGTAGAAAGTGCTAACGCCCCGAAGAACATCACTTTTACAAATTTTCTTTTCATAACTACTTAAAAATTACATTAATAATATATTATTAAACACTAAGTTTCAATAATGCCTGTCCCGTTACTTGGTAGGTAACGGGGAAACCTTTGTGGTAACCTTTATAAAGTAGTTTTTGTAGAAAACAGATTCTAAAAGAATCTAAACCTTTTACCCCTGCTTCGAAATAGCGGCAGAGGGGAGGAAAATCTTTTGCCAAAATTTAAGGTTAATATAGTCTTAAAACAAAGAATCCGCAGTATTTGTCGTTTATGTGTTCTTTTTTTAGTAGTTTATCAGAGAATTTTTCATTTTTGTTTGCATGTTTTCCAAAATATGTCCATATTTGCAGCGCTATTCAGTCCCGTTACCTACCAAGTAACAGGGTATTAATCAGACCATTACTCCACCAATAGAGCGTTTCACAAAATCAACGATCCTATTATTTGCTTCATCAATTTTCCTACTACGGAATGGCTTCAGATAAGTTTCGGTCACCGTAATGGAAGAATGTCCCATCGCCTCAGAAATGATACCCGGATGAATTTCACAATAATAAGCTGTCGTAGCCCAAGTATGACGTGCTGTATACGAGCTAAGTTTGCTTTCCAGTCCCAGCCACTGACCTAACAATTCTAAATGCTGATTGAAACTCCGCAAGGCTAACTGATATTCCCGATATGCTTCCTGACTTCCTTCAATACTATGAAGAATTGGAAACAAATAAGGAGAACTAAGATCCCGGCTTATGTGCTTTTCTAATAAAAGCATAGCTTCCGGTGTCAAAGTCACTGATAAGGAACGACCGGTCTTACGCCGACGATACGTTATCACGTTTCCTCTTAAATCGCTTTTACGCAAATAAGCCAAATCAACAAAAGGTAAACCACGAAGCAGAAACATCAGAATAAACAGTTCCTTCGTACGACGTAAATCTGAAGGAATTGTGGATGATTTCGACAAACGACTAAAAACTTTTCGCATATCTTCATCTTCCAGCGCACGTTTCCTATCTGCACGTGTTCCTGTGTAAACAGAACGGAATAAATACGGAATATATTCCGCTTTACGAAGATCAACTGCACGATTATAAACCGCACGCAACACACGAAGGTAAGTGGAAACTGTATTCCAACTGGAACCACGACTGCGAAGATAGACTTCAAAATCTTTCAACCATTCGGAATTTACCTGATGAAAATCAAGATATTTACTCCCATGAAAGGTTGTCACAATGTTCAAAGTACTTCGATACACATGGGCAGTCCCAAAGTTTCCCTCTGCCCGTAGCCCATCGGCTACTTTCTTAAAAAATGAAATTAAATTCCCCATTGCATAAACTATTAGATATACACTATTAAATAGATACACTTCCTACTCTTATAATAGGAGTGAACGGTCAAAAAACAAAGACCTCTCGACAAAAGTTTGGAGGCAAAGAAACGAATTTTAATTGGATCAGCATCAAAAACACGTATTTTGTTGATTTCTGTTGCTTTTACGCATTATACCATAAGTTTTCAAACAAGGGTTTCACCCTTCACCTTTTCTTTGAAGAGCTTTATTCATCAGTGATAGTGGGTGAAGGGAGGTACCTTCACCTCTTTCTTCAGACAAGTCAGATACAATCAACCGCTCATTTTACTCTAATCGAGCAGTCAACCAAGGTAAATCGACCGCTTATTTGTATACAATCGACCGCTCGTTTACATACAATCAATAGGATGTTTAAAACAAACATTGAGAAGAAAAAAATAATCTATTAGCATCTTTCCATTAGGTTATAGTTAATGCAAATATCATTATAGCAAAAACAAATTAGCTTATAGCAAAACGAATGATGCTTTCATGAACGAATGTCATTTTCAGTTCAAAGGGTGAATAACTAGGCCTTCACCCGATATCGTCGATAAATAAAGGATTTCGAAGGTAAAGTGAAGGTGAAGATAATATTTATAACATCTCCTGTATGGCAACTTAAAGCTATGCTTTAGCAACCATAAAGCATAGCTTTTGGATATCCAAAGCATTGCTTTATGAAAGCGAAGAATATTATAAACGAAGCTAAATGGCAGAAAGACTTTACCAACTAATTTTAAATACTTAGTTTCCTCCTTTTTCTACAACCCACTTCTCTATATTTCGTGTCTTGGCACTGAAATTCACTCCAATTTTGAACAACTCCCGATCATTGGATTCGAAAGGCTGAGCGTAATGTTTCTCATTTATCTGTAGCAATGCTTCCTCCGCTGTACCATCCAATTTAAACTCCATGATATAAACGAAATTATCTGTCTGGAGAACAAGATCAATACGTCCTTCACTAGTATGATATTCTGCTTTAACATAGAATCCTATTAACTTGAAAACAATAAAAAGAACATTTTGATAATGTAATTCCAAATCACGAATCAACTCATAAGGTGTATCAGCAAAGAAACTTTGTAAACGTCGAAAGAAAGAATCATAATCTCCGGCCCGTACTTCACGAACAAACTTCTGAATCTCAAATGCCGATTCTACCGCATTGGTATTCGCATAAAAAGGAAGCAGGAACTTGATAAATCCTTCTTCCACTTCACGATTAGGAAATCCTAAACGATAGATACCAAATTCTTCATCATATCCTTTTATAGTGAGATAACCACTCTGATAAATGACAGGTATCGGATTGTCGGAAGTAGAATCAACACTATTCAAGACTTCAGCACTCGTTTCTTCGTGCGCCATTCTCTGAAGATCATAATGATGTTTTTTTAATAATTCTACCAGATAGGTAGGTGTACCGGTTTCGAACCAATAGCTGCCAAATTCATTACGTAAGAATGCATTGAGAAGACTAAACGGATTATACATACCGATGGAATTATGAGTAAAATGGTAACCATCATAGTATTCACGCAATGCAACACATATTTCATTATATGTCATTCCACGAGCATCTGCAAATTCAGAAAGTTCAACCTCCAGATTATCATGCAATTCTTGATCACTGACTCCACATATATCTATATATTGATTCCACATGGAGATATCGTTGAGATTATTCAAATCGCTGAATACACTAACCTTACCAAACTTCGTCACACCTGTCAGCATAGCAAATTTAATATAACCATCCATAGACTTCATCACGCCGTAAAAGGCTTTCAATGTACTCCGGTATTCTTCCTGCAACTCATCTCTACCAATGGCTTGCAACATTGGTTTGTCATACTCGTCGACAAGAATCACCACCCGCTGCCCTGTTTTTTCTGCAGCCAGTCTAATTAAAGTAACCAAACGGTCATCGATCGTTTCATCACTGGAACATGAACCGTATTGAGCTTCGTAAACAAGAAGTTGTCGATCTATCAGACGGATAAGGTCATTTTCAGTATCAAACTTTTTAGCATTCAGATCCAGATGAATAACCGGATATTCAATCCAGTCCTTCTCCAGACTCTCCATCGCCAATCCTTCGAAAAGTTCTTTTCTTCCTTTAAAATAAGCTTCAAGAGTAGATAACAGCAAACTTTTTCCAAAACGACGGGGACGACTTAGAAAATAATAACTGCCAGTCTTTACCAATTTATAAATCAACGCAGTTTTATCAATGTAAAAGTAACCATCTTTTCGAATCTTTTCAAAGTTCTGTATACCGATAGGATAAATTTTACTACTCATATTCTCAGGGATTTTTGATTTGCAATACACAAAGATACTTCTTTCCAAACAAATAACGCCAAGTTACACACAAAAGTTTCTATCACAAAGCTGCGCAAAAAAAGAACCGCCTCCCCCACAGGGAAAGCGGTTCCATACCTTATTTTTATGTCCGGAAAGGAAGAATTACATCATTCCGCCCATGCCGCCCATTCCCGGAGCGCCCATCGGCATTTCTGGTTTATCTTCTTTCTTTTCCACGATCACACATTCTGTAGTCAGGAACATACCTGCGATAGAAGCTGCATTTTCAAGAGCCACACGAGCTACTTTAGCAGGATCTACTACACCGGCAGCATGCAGATTTTCGTAAACATCCGTACGGGCATTATAACCGAAGTCACCTTTACCTTCACGTACTTTCTGAACAACTACCGCACCTTCCTTGCCTGCATTGGCAACAATTTCGCGAAGCGGTTCTTCGATAGCACGTTTGATGATACCGATACCTGTTGTTTCATCCGCATTGTCCCCCTTCATGCCTTCAAGAGAATCGATAGCACGGATGTAAGCAACGCCACCACCCGGAATGATACCTTCTTCGATAGCAGCACGAGTTGCACGCAATGCATCGTCTACACGGTCTTTCTTTTCTTTCATTTCTACTTCAGAAGCAGCACCTACATAGAGAACTGCTACACCACCTGACAATTTAGCCAGACGTTCCTGCAATTTCTCACGGTCGTAATCTGATTTAGTAGCAACGATCTGAGCCTTGATCTGATCGCAACGTTCCTTGATGTTTTCTTTCACACCGGCACCGTTTACGATTGTTGTATAATCTTTAGATACTGTTACCTTGTCAGCAGTACCGAGCATTTCGATTGTAGCCTGTTCCAGTTTCAGACCTTTTTCCTCGCTGATTACCACACCACCTGTCAGGATAGCGATATCTTCCAGCATTTCTTTACGACGGTCGCCGAAGCCCGGAGCCTTCACAGCACAAATCTTCAGCTGAGAACGCAGACGGTTTACTACCAATGTAGTCAACGCTTCGCTATCCACATCTTCTGCGATAACCAACAGAGGACGACCTGTCTGAACAGCCGGTTCGAGGATAGGCAAGAAATCTTTCAGATTAGAAATCTTCTTGTCGTAGATCAGAATGTAAGGTTTCTCCATCTCACATTCCATCTTTTCCGTATTAGTAACGAAATAAGCAGACAGATAACCGCGGTCGAACTGCATACCTTCTACTACACCGATAGTAGTGTCAGTACCTTTAGCTTCTTCGATAGTGATTACACCGTCCTTAGAAACTTTGCGCATAGCGTCAGCAATCAATTTACCGATTACCGGATCATTGTTAGCAGATACAGTAGCAACCTGTTCGATCTTGTCGTAGTTGTCACCTACAGTTTCAGCTTGTGCCTTGATTGATTCTACCACTTTGGCAACAGCCTTGTCAATACCACGTTTGATATCCATCGGGCTTGCACCGGCAGTCACATTCTTCAAACCTTCAGCTACGATAGCCTGAGCCAAAACAGTTGCAGTAGTTGTACCGTCACCTGCATCGTCACCAGTCTTAGAAGCGACTTCTTTCACCAGTTGCGCACCGGTATTTTGGTAAGCGTCTGCCAATTCGATCTCCTTTGCTACTGTCACACCGTCTTTTGTGATGTGCGGAGCACCGAATTTCTTTTCGATGATAACGTTACGTCCTTTCGGGCCAAGAGTTACTTTTACTGCATTTGCCAATGCATCGACACCTTTTTTCAATTGGTCGCGGGCATCGATATTGAATAATATTTCTTTTGCCATAATGATATCTTATTTATTTTAATATGATAAATTTAGAATTTTGAATTAACCCAGGATAGCGAGAACATCGCTCTGACGCATGATAAGGTATTTAGTGCCTTCTACTTCAAGTTCTGTTCCGGCATACTTGCCATAAAGAACTGTATCGCCTACTTTCAATACCATTTCTTCGTCTTTCGTTCCGTGACCAACTGCCACAACTTCACCCTTCAAAGGTTTTTCTTTTGCTGTATCAGGAATAATGATACCACCAATTGTTTTTTCTTCTGCAGGTGCAGGGAGGATAAGCACTCTGTCTGCTAATGGTTTAATGTTCATAGTTCTTTTTTTTGATTTTATTTGTTATACATTATATTCATGATTTGTCCTCTTCTTGAAGAAGACGCTAAATCAGTTGCGAAAAGTATGCCAAAGCAAAATAATGATTGTTTGGCAGAAATTGACTGACAAAATGACTGACAACAGGTTATTAATGGCAAAAAAGCATATTTGTTCCACACTTTTTAAACAATAGAAGCGGATTATTCCTTATAATAACGTATATTCGTAAACGAACCCCAAGATGAACTGTATAGATTATATGAATAAAATAAGTTTTGGCATATCCATCGCTTTTTGCGTACTCTGTTCCTGCACTTCACGTACAGGACAAAAATCTTCTGATAAAACTTTGCAGGTCGATTCGCTGGCACAGGATACAATTGCGAAAACTGTGGCAGAACCCGTCGTCAAAAAGATTACTCCGGAAGAAATTCAAATCACCAAAGAGCTGCTGTATGATAAGTACACGCTGGAAGATACATATCCTTATAAAGATACGACCCGCAGTTTCCAATGGGAGAAAATAAAGGAACAGCTTGCTTTGCTCGAAAATATACAAATACAGCCGTCTCAATGGGCTATCCTCCAGAATTACAAGAACAGAAACGGTGAAGCTCCATTGGTGAAAAACTTCAAAAGAAATGCCTACGGACGGGTAGCGGACACGCTTGGGGTAGAACGATACCAGTCTGTCCCGCTTTATCTGCTGACGGATACGGTAACCCCCGAACGCTACGGGCAGGATGGTGAACTGACGCGTTTCATCGAAGACGGAGAAAACTTTGTCAAAGCAGAACCGATATTTACAGAAGGCGAATGGATGATTCCTAAAAAGTATGTCAAAGTGATCGGAGATACGGTGGTTTTCAATAAAGCCATCTTTGTGGACCGCCATAATCAGAATATTACCGCACTGGAACGCACGGAAAAAGGGAAATGGGTAGTACGCAGTATGAACCCTTCTACTACCGGACTTCACCGACCGCCGTATGCGCAGGAAACCCCTTTAGGAATGTTCGTACTGCAGGAAAAGAAGGTGAAAATGATATTTCTGAAAGACGGCTCGAAAGAGACAGGAGGTTATGCGCCTTACGCCAGCCGCTTCACGGACGGGGCCTACATTCACGGAGTACCTGTCAATGAGCCCCGAAAGACACAGATAGAATATAGCTGGTCACTGGGAACCACTCCCCGATCACATATGTGTGTACGGAACGCAACTTCCCATGCCAAATTTATTTTCGACTGGGCACCTGTTAATGAGACGATTATTTTTGTTTTGGAATAAAAATCCCTATCTTTACCGCGATTTTATTTCAAGCTTAAACCCTATGCTTCAGAAAGTTATATTATTTTTATCATTCCTTTTCATTCCATTCAGCCATGTTTCAGTCGACACAATGGCCGTTCCTGCATCTGACTTTCCGACTCCTGTGTCCGAATTAGCTGCCGGCGAACAGCTCTTTGAAGAAATGGAGTTGGGTGGAATTGTCAATTTCATTGCATTCCGTCAGGCTGTCGCCGGTTACAACCGCATCAAGGAGAAGAGTAAACCGATTCTGACGCTGATTGACTTCTCAAAGCCGTCTACCGAAAAACGTTTTTTTGTCTTCGATATGGAGAAGAAACAACTGCTGTATTCATCAGTAGTCTCACACGGACGAAACAGCGGAGAGAATTATGCCACTTCTTTCTCCAACCAAAACGGCTCTTATAAAAGTTCATTGGGATTTTATCTCACTGAAAACACTTACCAAGGCGGAAACGGCTATTCACTCATCCTAAACGGACTCGAAAAAGGAATCAATGACAAAGCTAAAGAACGTTCCATCGTCGTGCACGGGGCTTCATACGCCAATCCGACAGTAGCCGCCTCGGGACGTTTGGGGAGAAGTCTGGGATGTCCTGCCCTCCCGACAAAACTAGCCAAGCCCATCATTAATACAATTAAAGATGGCAGTGTTATGTTTATCTATGCCAATAATAGCAGCTATCTTGCTCAAAGCGACATCTTAAAAAATGTCAGTGCCCCCATGCCGGCACTCTAAACAGTCTTTATCAGAAAGAGCTGCACGGACTAACCGCACAAAGGAAGAACAACTTTACTTTATCGGCAGGGTAAACCAGAAACAAGAACCTTTCTCCGGTTCACTATCTACGCCAATCTCGCCACCCAGTTGTTCCACAATGCTGCGGCAAATGGAAAGCCCGAGTCCTGTGCCATGTACAAAGGAATTCAGTTTGACGAAACGCTCAAAAATCTCGTTCTGCATTTCCGGCTCAATACCTATGCCTGTATCGGCAACGTAGAAACACAGATGAGCCTCATCAAGCTGATCATAGCCTACCCGTATATTTCCTTCTTCCGTGAATTTAAGCGCATTGTTTACAAAGTTGGAAATAACCTGATGTAAACGATTGCGGTCACTCATGATGCGACATTCATTCCGGCAGATGGCGGTCAAAAAGGATTTCCACGTTCGGTCTGGCCTTCATTCTCATAGCGAGAACAATATCTTCACAAAGCAGATTTACGTCCACTTCACGTTCGGTGAAATCGAACGTTCCCGCCTCAATCTTCGATAAGTCAAGAATATCTGAAATCAATTGTAATAACAGGTCATTGTTTTCTTCCACAATATCCATGTACTGCCGTCTTTCCTCCATGTCCTCCGTATCCACCATCAGGCTGGAAAAACCAACTATGGCATTCAGCGGAGTGCGTATCTCATGACTCATATTGGCAAGGAAAGCAGACTTCAACCGGTCGGATTCTTCGGCTTTCTCTTTTGCCTCTATCAGTTTGGCTTCCGTTTCTTTCAAGGCAGTGATATCGTAGTTGACTCCAATCAATTCCACTTGGCCTTTTTCCGGCTCATAGAGATTCAGCACTACATTGGTACGCACCCAGTTCCATTCATTCTTCGTACCGGGACGCAAAATACGCATCTCACCTTTGAAGGCTTTTGCTTTCCCTTTCTTTGCTTCTTCAAAAAAAGCAAGCATACGGGAACGGTCATCCGGATGCATTTTGGAGTAAACACCGACTACATCGGAAAGAGGTGTATTCTCATCCTCTCCCATATTCTTGAACCATTGCTTGATGGCATAGCCCTGACGATTCAGCAGATTGAGTTTGGCATATCCCACCTTGGCATAATCAGATATAAGAAGAAACAGATTCTCAAAATCAGAAATACGCTTCAAGGCATCAATACGCTCCGTATTATCCATATTAATAAGGATATATCCGGTAAGGTTACCATGATTATCATATAATTTGCGGACTTTTGTATAAAGTTCGATGACACCGGCTTTCAATGGACGATAATACCCCGTGTGGCGGGCACATTCGAACGAATAACGGGCACGAAAATCCGTAATACTGCTCTTGCGTATACTCTCAAGTATCTGGGCATCCACATTCGGGTTTTCAAAGAAATTGAGTCCGATCACCTCTGACTTATCTGAAATTCCCAGAATATCCATATCCCTCTCGTTCAAATCCACCAGATTCCCCTCTTTATCGTAAATCTCCACCCCAGCAGGAATATTGGCAAAGATGTTTTTGAAGAGTCTTTCACTGCGTGCCAAAGCTGCTTGTTCGAAGATTACTTTCTCTTTCGCTCTGCGTAGTTCAAGGCAAATACTGATTACATTGGCCAAAGAAGACAGCCAGCGATAATCTTCGTCCGACCATGAAGCGGAACCATCTACCAAATCTACTCCCATAAATCCGTAGACATGATCATTGACTACCAATGGAGTCGCCATCAAAGCCTTGATTCCCTGACGGGACAGCACCTCATATTCACCCTGCCCCATTCCAGGCATCGGCTTTAATGTTTCAAATAAAATAGGCTTCTTGCCCAATATCTGTGATGTCCACCACGGCATGAAGTCTACCGGAATTTCCTGCAATTTATTTATTTCCGCTTTTACTCCTTCCGCTACAACTTCATAGGTACAGTTATAAAAATGATTTTCTTCGTCCGTCTCGAAAATATAGGCACGTCCCGCCCGATAAAAAGCCAGAATATCTTTTAATATCTCATAAATTCCTGTCTCGACTTCTTCATCTTTCAGAAAACGGGACAAAGACCGTGAAATTGAGTTCTGATAATAAAGCAAATCGTTGATACGGTGTGAGATGGTTTCCGTTTTTTCATGTTCCACCTTCTCGACAGATTCCTGTTCAAAGTCTGCCGCATGTTCAGCCACATATTTCCATAAGGGGGCGGCGTTGAGTGACTGCATGATCTCATTGTTTTCCAGCAGTTGTTTCACTTCTTCAAAAGTCAGCAGATGTACAGACAAATCTTCGGTATCTTCCAGATGTTGATGATCTATCGGTTCGACATCCGTAGCAAGGAAGCAATGGGTCAGGTTGGTATGCGTACTCGGATTGGCAGATATCACCATGTATTCCTGCCAGTTTCCTTTTCCATATCCGGTCTCTTCCCACAGTTCGCGCTGAGCGGAAACTAATGGGGAAGCATCCTCTTTATCACAAACTCCGGCACAGAGTTCGTAAGAGGTACGTCCCAATCCAGGACGATACTGACGGACAAATACAAATTTGCCGTCTTTGGTTATTGCTATCGTGTTTACCCAATCGGGATATTCAAGAATATAATATTCAGGGATGTGGTTTCCATTAGGCAATAGCATATCTTCGCAGCGTACTGTCAACCACGGGCGGCGAAACAGATATTTGCTACTTACTGTTTTCCAGGCCTTCTCTTTCTCTTCCATCATTATTTGGTTTGCTTGCGGCAAAAGTAATGATTTTAGCCGGATAACTATCGCTCTATACAAACAAATATCTGTTTTTTACTCGCAAGTGATCTCTATTGTCTGTACCTGCTCGAGGTACTTCTTTGTAGCACTAACCAGCGAACTCCCCATATAATACCAAAACATCAGGCTGATGATGATCATCAATGCACCGATCATCGCAAAACGACTTCTTTGTTCCAACATACTGCTACTCATATCTCTTCTCCTCTCTTATTTTATGTTTCACAAAGATAACACCGAAATGCTACAAAAAATTGACAAGAATGTTTCAAAAACCTTAAATATTGAATTTATTTAACCAACCGGAGGGAAATACTCTCCTGCATACAGGCTGTTTTATCCTTCCGGAAATATTAATGTAACAATCTGCTACATTCAATTTAACGATTATTAGTTTATCCGCAAACTAGTTACTATCTTTGCACCCACTAACAACCCTTTTAATTACTATATGGCTTTTACTAATAATATTATGATTGTCCGGCATAAATTGCTGGCTGATCTCGTCAGACTCTGGAAAAACGACCAGTTAGTAGAAAAAATTGACCGTCTCCCTATTGAGTTGAGTCCGCGCAAATCAAAACCGCTGGGGCGTTGCTGCGTACATAAAGAACGTGCTGTATGGAGATACAAGACCTTCCCGCTGATGGGACTGGATATGACGGACGAACACGACGAAGTAACTCCTCTCTCCGAATATGCACGGATGGCATTGAACCGCCCGGAACCAAGTAAGGAAAATATCATGTGTGTCATTGACGAAGCCTGTTCTTCCTGCGTACAGATTAATTATGAAATCACCAATCTTTGCCGGGGATGTGTGGCACGCAGCTGCTATATGAATTGCCCTAAGGATGCAATACGTTTCAAGAAAAACGGTCAGGCAATGATTGATCATGATACTTGCGTCAGTTGCGGTATCTGCCATAAGAGTTGTCCTTATCACGCGATTGTATATATCCCCGTTCCTTGCGAAGAATCCTGTCCGGTGAAAGCTATCAGCAAAGATGAGCATGGCGTGGAACATATTGACGAAAGCAAGTGCATCTACTGTGGAAAATGTATGAATGCCTGCCCGTTCGGTGCTATCTTTGAGATTTCACAAACCTTTGATGTACTGCAACACATCAAGAAAGGAGAAAAATTGGTAGCCATCATCGCTCCGTCCATCCTCGGACAGTTCAAGACTTCTATCGAACAGGTATACGGCGCCTTTAAAGAAATAGGATTCACCGACATTATCGAAGTAGCCGAAGGAGCCATGATGACCACCAGCAATGAGGCACACGAACTGCTGGAAAAACTGGAAGAAGGTCAGAAATTCATGACTACTTCCTGCTGTCCTTCTTACATTGAACTGGTAGAAAAGCACATGACGGAAATGAAACCGTATGTTTCTACCACAGGATCACCGATGTATTATGCGGCACGAATCGCCAAAGAGAAACATCCGGATGCGAAGATCGTATTTGTCGGTCCATGCGTAGCCAAACGAAAAGAGGTACGCCGTGACGATGCTGTAGACTATATCCTGACATTCGAGGAAGTAGGTTCTATCTTGGATGGAATGGACATTCAGCTGGAACAGGTGAATTCTTTCTCTATACTGCATACTTCCGTCCGCGAAGCACATGGTTTTGCACAAGCCGGTGGTGTGATGGGAGCCGTAAAAGCATATCTGAGAGAAGAAGCGGACAAGATCAATGCTATCCAAGTGTCGGATATCAACAAAAAAAATATAGCCTTGCTGCGTGCCTGTGCCAAAACAGGAAAAGCAGCGGGACAGTTTATCGAAGTGATGGCTTGCGAAGGTGGCTGTATCACCGGACCGAGTACGCACAACGACATTGTTTCAGGACGTCGTCAATTAGCACAAGAGCTGCTCAAGCGGAAAGAAAGCTATGAGACAATGGATAGATAAACTGCGAGAAGAAAGGACACTCCGACCGGAAGAATTCCGGCAACTGCTGACCGAATGTGACGGAGAATCATTGCGCTATATCAATAAACAGGCGCAAGAAGTCAGTCTCCGTCATTTCGGAAACCGGATTTTTATTCGCGGACTGATTGAAGTCAGTAACTGTTGCCGAAATAACTGCCATTACTGCGGTATCCGGAAAGGGAATCCGAATCTGGAACGTTATCGGTTATCCACAGAAAATATACTGAATTGCTGCAAACAAGGGTATGGACTCGGCTTCCGTACCTTTGTGCTGCAAGGAGGAGAAGACCCCGCACTGACAGAGGAACGGATAGAGGATATAGTCTCAACGATTCGCCGGAGTTATCCCGATTGCGCCATAACACTGTCACTCGGTGAAAAGTCGCGGGAAGCATACGAGCGTTTCTTTCAGGCAGGTGCCAACCGCTATCTGCTGCGTCATGAGACTTATGACAAAGAACATTATCAACAACTGCACCCTGCCGGTATGTCATGCGAGCATCGTCTGCAATGCTTACGGGATTTAAAGGAGATCGGCTATCAGACAGGCACCGGAATCATGGTCGGCAGTCCGGGACAGACCATAGAACACTTGATTCAGGATATTCTGTTTATCGAACAGCTTCGTCCCGAAATGATTGGTATCGGTCCCTTCCTGCCTCATCGCGAAACGCCTTTTGCCCAGTCTCCCAGCGGAACCGTGGAACAGACGCTCCTTTTATTATCCATCTTCCGTCTGATGCATCCGTCAGCGCTGATTCCGGCAACTACGGCACTGGCTACTCTCACTCCCGATGGACGGGAACAGGGAATACTGGCAGGCGCCAATGTAGTCATGCCCAATTTGTCGCCACAGGAAGAACGAAAAAAGTACAATCTGTATAATAACAAAGCCTCCCTCGGAGCAGAATCTGCGGAAGGACTTAACATATTGCAACAGCAGCTGGAAAAGATCGGTTATCAAATCTCCTTCTCCAGAGGCGATTACAAACAATAAAGAAATGTATAAAGTAGATTCACCCCAAGCAGAAGAATTCATTCATCATGAAGAGATTCTGGAAACTCTTGAATATGCACGGAGTCACAAAGACAACCGCACATTCATAGAACAGCTGATCGAGAAAGCCGCTCTTTGCAAGGGACTGACGCACCGCGAAGCAGCTACCCTGCTGGAATGTGACCAACCTGACCTGATAGAACGAATCTTCCATCTCGCCAAAGAAATCAAACAGAAGTTTTACGGCAACCGTATCGTTATGTTCGCACCGCTTTATCTGTCGAACTATTGCGTAAACGGATGCGTATATTGCCCTTATCACGCCAAGAACAAAACAATCGCCCGCAAGAAACTGACGCAGGAAGAAATACGCAAGGAAGTAATCGCTTTGCAGGATATGGGGCATAAACGTCTGGCACTTGAAGCCGGCGAACATCCGACTCTCAACTCACTGGAATATATACTGGAATCCATCCGGACCATTTATAGTATCAGACACAAGAATGGGGCTATCCGCCGTGTAAACGTAAATATCGCCGCCACTACCGTCGAGAACTATCGCCGATTGAAAGATGCCGGCATCGGCACGTATATCCTATTTCAGGAAACTTATCACAAAGAGAACTACGAAGCTCTCCACCCCACCGGACCGAAAAGTAACTATGCGTATCATACCGAAGCAATGGACCGCGCCATGGAAGGCGGCATAGACGATGTAGGAATGGGAGTACTTTTCGGACTGAATACCTATCGCTATGACTTCGTAGGATTATTGATGCATGCAGAACATCTGGAAGCCCGTTTCGGTGTGGGTCCGCACACTATCAGCGTACCGCGCATCTGTTCGGCGGACGATATCGATGCGGGAGATTTTCCCAATGCGATTTCCGATGATATATTCAGCAAGATTGTTGCTGTCATCCGGATAGCGGTTCCTTACACCGGCATGATTATATCCACACGTGAATCACAGGAGTCCCGCGAAAAAGTGCTTGAACTCGGTATCTCACAAATCAGCGGCGGCTCCCGCACCAGCGTAGGCGGCTATGCGGAAACGGAACTTCCGGAAGATAACTCCGCACAATTTGATGTAAGCGACACCCGGACACTGGACGAAGTGGTCAACTGGCTGCTCGAATCAGGATATATCCCCAGCTTCTGCACCGCTTGCTATCGGGAAGGACGCACCGGGGACCGATTTATGTCCTTAGTCAAATCAGGACAGATAGCCAACTGCTGCGGCCCCAATGCATTAATGACTCTGAAAGAATACCTCGAAGATTATGCATCGGAAGACACCCGAATCAAAGGTATGAAGCTGATAGCCAAAGAGACCGACCGGATTCCGAATCCCAAAATCAGAGAAATAGCCATCCGGAACTTAAAAGATATTTCGGAAGGAAAAAGAGATTTCAGATTTTAAGGGGCAAGGTGCCCCTGCCAAGTTTCCATGCGGATAATTAACGTTACAACAATTGCTTGATTTATGAATTTAGTCCACACCCCCAATGCCAACCGGCTCCACATCGCCCTCTTCGGAAAGCGTAACAGTGGAAAATCCTCCCTGATCAATGCACTGACCGGACAGGATACCGCTCTTGTTTCCGATACTCCCGGAACAACGACCGACCCCGTGCAAAAAGCAATGGAAATTCACGGTATCGGTCCTTGTCTGTTCATTGATACTCCGGGATTTGACGATGAAGGTGAGTTAGGAAACAGGCGTATCGAACGCACATGGAAAGCCGTAGAGAAAACCGATATCGCCCTTCTGCTTTGCGCAGGTGGTAGCTCTGCAGAGGAAACCGGAGAACCGGACTTTACCGAAGAACTTCATTGGCTGGAACAACTCAAGGCAAAAAACATCCCGACCATTCTGCTTATCAACAAGGCAGATATACGGAAGAACACCGCATCCCTTGCCATCCGGATAAAGGAGACTTTTGGAAGCCAGCCGATTCCTGTCAGTGCCAAAGAGAAGACAGGCATCGAACTGATACGACAAGCCATTCTGGAAAAGTTGCCGGAAGATTTCGATCAGCAAAGTATTGCTGGCAACCTGGTAACGGAAGGAGATCTTGTCCTACTGGTCATGCCACAAGATATTCAAGCCCCCAAAGGGAGGCTTATTTTGCCACAAGTGCAGACAATGCGGGAATTGCTCGACAAGAAATGTCTGATCATGAGCTGCACCACAGATAAGTTACGGGAAACGTTGCAAGCCCTCTCCCGCCCTCCTAAACTGATTATTACGGACTCACAAGTCTTTAAAACAGTCTACGAGCAAAAGCCTGAAGAAAGCAGACTGACCTCTTTTTCTGTTCTTTTTGCAGGTTATAAAGGAGATATCCGGTACTATGTGAAAAGTGCCTCAGCCATCGGAAGCCTGACAGAATCTTCCCGTGTACTGATAGCCGAAGCCTGCACACACGCCCCTCTATCCGAAGACATCGGGAGAGTAAAACTTCCGCATCTGTTAAGAAAGCGGATTGGAGAAAAGTTATCGATAGATATCGTGGCGGGAACTGATTTCCCGCAGGACCTCACTCCTTATTCTTTGGTAATCCATTGCGGCGCTTGTATGTTCAACCGCAAATATGTGCTGAACCGCATCGAAAGAGCAAGGTTACAAAATGTACCGATGACAAATTACGGAGTAGCTATCGCTTTCCTTAACGGGATACTTAATCAAATAGAATATTAAAATAAAAAGAACAGAACCTTGCAGACTTCAAGCATTTGTCTTATATTAGTCACGCAATCAAATATTTATTAACTTTAGACATAAACAAATGAAAAAGAGAACTATGGCTTTGGCCATCTTTCTGGCAACCGGTGTTACTATGCAAGCACAAGACCGACTGACACAGTACAAAGTCCGGAATGCCATCAGCGTTCGTACCCCCATTATGAACGACAGCATCAATCCTAAAGGAGAAAAACACACCAAAAAGATGTTACTCCAAACCCCGGTCGTACTACATTTGCCGGATGCACCGATGCAGTCGCTCACTGCGGACACAGCGGGGTATCTCAGCTTCGAGAAAGCAGATAAAGACAATAAACTTTATCTGGTTAAGACTCAGATTCGTGCAGAACGTTTCCTGAAAGGGAAGTTGAAAATCACCTCCCCCGTCCGCTGGGAAGTCTTCATTGACGGAGCCTCCAAGCAAGTAAAGGATGCGGCAGAAGACAGCATCACCTCCGGCTCATCACGTGACATCGCTCTCAGCCTTGAACCGGAGCGGGATTACGAGATAATCATCAAACTGCTTTCTGCTTCCGACGACAAAGCGGCACCAACACTGAAATGCGAACTGATCAAAGACGAGAAATTCAAGGATACCGCCTGCAATCTAGATCCGGAAGCAAAGAAGCGTTTTTCTCTAGACAATACAG
This sequence comes from Bacteroides sp. B1-V-101, assembly GCF_023656585.1. NCBI lineage: Bacteria > Pseudomonadati > Bacteroidota > Bacteroidia > Bacteroidales > Bacteroidaceae > Bacteroides > Bacteroides sp. B1-V-101. Next base: position 45,687 of record NZ_JAMOKH010000031.1, read on the forward strand.
TTTATGGCAACCGTGCCATCGCTGTTTCCATCTCTCCCAGCGGAAAGTATCTGCTGACCCGTTATTGGGATAACCACGCCGCCAAACGCTCACGCACTTATTGCGAACTGACGGAACTAAAGAGCGGAAAAGTACTCCTGACCAATCTCAGAGACGGCATGAGCTGGATGCCCAAAAGTGATAAGTTATACTACACGGTAACCGCCCTGACAGGAAATGATGTAATCACCCTCGACCCTGCCACACTCCGCGAAGAAACGATTTTGCAAAGTATTCCCGAACAGAGTTTCAGATGGTCGCCCAACGAAGATTTTCTGATTTACTATCCCCGCGAAGAAGGAGTCAAAGAAAATGGTCCTCTCCGCCGCATCGTAAGTCCTGCAGACCGTATTCCCAATTCCCGCGGACGGAGTTTCCTTGCGAAATACAACCTAGCCGACGGTGTCTCCGAGCGCCTGACTTATGGCAACCACAGCACATATCTGCAAGATATTTCTCCGGACGGAAAATACATGTTATACAGTACATCCAAAGAAAACATCACTCAACGTCCGTTCTCTCTGTCCTCACTTTATCAGGTAAATTTGGAAACGTTGAAAGTGGATACCCTTTTCTATGAAGACCGCTTTATCGGAGGTGCGGGCTACTCTCCTGACGGCAAGCAGCTATTGCTGACCGGCAGCCCCGAAGCGTTCGGTGGCATCGGAAAGAATTGTGGCAATCACCCTATTGCCAATGATTTCGATACTCAGGCCTTTATTATGGATCTGAGTACCCGCAAGATACAACCGATTACCAAAGACTTTAATCCGACAGTCAGCCCTCTGCAATGGAATCATGGCGATGGGTGCATCTATTTCAATACGGACGATGGCGATTGCAAAAACATCTATCGTTATTCTCCGAAGGATGGAAAATTTGAGAAGCTGAACCTTGAAACGGATGTTACCAGCGCTTTCGCTCTGTCCGAATACAATCCGGGCATCGCAGCTTACATCGGTCAATCGGACTACAATGCCGGAGTAGCCTATCTCTATGACATGAAGAAAAAAACTTCCAGCCTGCTTGCCGATCCGATGAAACCGATTCTGGAGAAAATAGAATTAGGCAAAACAGAGCCGTGGAACTTTACCGCTTCCGACGGAACTGTCATCACTGGCAAGATGTGCCTGCCTCCGAATTTCGATCCGAACAAGAAATATCCGATGATCGTATATTACTATGGCGGTACGACTCCGACTACCCGCGGAATCAGTAATCCGTATTGCGCACAATTATTCGCTTCACGTGACTATGTGGTCTACGTCATCCAGCCTAGCGGAACGATTGGCTTCGGACAGGAATTCTCCGCCCGCCACGTCAATGCGTGGGGCAAACGTACGGCAGATGACATCATCGAAGGTACGAAGCAGTTCTGCAAAGAGCATCCGTTTGTGGATGAAAAGAAAATCGGTTGCCTCGGTGCTTCTTATGGCGGATTCATGACGCAGTATTTACAGACGCAGACGGATATTTTCGCCGCTGCCGTGTCGCACGCCGGAATCAGTGACGTGACCAGCTACTGGGGGGAAGGTTACTGGGGATATTCCTACAATGCCATCGCCGCAGCCGACAGTTACCCGTGGAAGGACCCGGACTTGTTCACCAAACAAGGCTCCCTGTTCAACGCCGACAAGATAAACACTCCGTTATTGCTGCTACACGGTACGGTAGATACCAATGTGCCTATCGGTGAAAGTATCCAGCTTTTCAACGCGTTGAAGATACTTGGCAAGACTGTAGAGTTCGTGACCGTAGACGGAGAAAACCATTTCATCTCCGATTATGACAAGCGAATCAAATGGCATAATTCCATCATGGCATGGTTTGCCCGTTGGCTACAGGATCAGCCGGAATGGTGGAAGGAAATGTATCCGGAACGCCATTTATAATTCATGATAAATACGTATCCCCGGTCGTACACAAGAGTAATTCTTGAATATACGACCGGGGATACTTCTACTTTGCAATCTCATCTATTTTAATTCTACCTCGATAGCTGCCGGATAAAGCCGTTGCGGATCGAAGAACACCGCACAACTATTAACCATATTCTTCAAATCAGCTTTTACTTTTCCTTCGAAAACCTTTTTGCCATTCACCGTCAGAGTCACCTTTTCAGTTAAATCGACCAGCTCGTCGCAGAGATAAATGACCACTTTCCCTTTATGCGCCTGCGCATATTTCTTCGCAAACTTCATCTCTATTCCCCATCGTTGATCCTTCTCCGTGGCTTCATAAACAACATCATCGACCTTCAATGAAATATGATTTCCCGAAATACTCATTTCATAATAAGTACGCGACTTCCCCTCTTCACTGGATCTTTCCTTCACATACAGATTATAAAATCCTTTCCGGTAGAGTCCGTCCATTTCAAAATTCTCCCAGCTTACATATTTGGGATAAGGATTACGGACATATTGCTTCAGCCAGGGAGTCGTCGGACGATAATCAATACTATGCCCCATTCCGGGAATCAGTTCTATCTTGTGAGTGAAATAGCCGGGATGCTGATGCGCCAAACTATCGAATGCTTCCCGTACATATCCGGTCAGTGTATTCCGGTAAAATCCGGTATCCTTATCTCCTGTCCGCAAAGAAAAAGCAATATTACTACAATTCTCCGCAGGAGCATTCTTTAAAGGTTCACCTCCTGCCATCGGTCCCGCAGCAGCCCAATAATCAGCATAAAATGAGGCCAGACGCTGACTGCCATATCCGCCTTCCGAGATTCCGAAAACATACACTCTGTTGGGATCAATCTTTCCCAAGAGCAAGGACTGTCGGAGCAATTTCTCCCAGGCAAACTGTTTAGCTTTCTGCCACCAACGATAGTACTCTCCTTCGTTCGGAATCTGTGGAATAAAGTAAACAGAAGGAGCATCATCAAAATTCCGGCAAATTTTCAACCCGGTACTCCATTCCCGCTCTTTGGGTCCCGAGCCATGCAGATAGAGAAATAATGGAAGTTCATTTCCTGTTCCATCTGTCCCTTTCATTCCCCAGTAATAGGGCATCACTGCATTTGGTTCCAAACTATCAGGAAGTTTCCAGTAGCCGGAAGAAGCGGATGAGAGTGTATCCAAAGCTATTAATTTTTCTTCTTTAAAACCATCATTTACCTCTTTCCACAACTGCCATACGACATCACGATAGTGTTCTACCTCTGACAGTTTCAACGGTTTTCCTGCGTCAAAAGAGGTTGTCTTACCGGAAAGAGATTCAGAAAAGAACGTAACAATCTCTTTTCTTGTCTGTGCCTTCACCGACTTCTTCAGGGAGTTCTCATTGGTTTCGAGTTCATGAGCAGTCGAGGAAGCAATACTGGCAGCACAGATTATGCCTAGAAAAAGTGTGTTTCTTATTGTTTTCATATTACTTTGGGGGTTGTTGTTTTTCATATATTTGCTATCAATTCAATGTATGCACAAAGATAGAAATTACTGTCCGGCTCTCCTTATTTTTTCAGTCTAATATAAAACAAAGATCTAAAGTTTTTAATTAAGAAATGGAATTAAGCCTTCCGAAAATATGAGTCCAAGAAGCAATTGTTATATGAAATTACCATTTCATTCTATATATTTTCCGATAGTCTATTTTCATTCGAAGCCACATTTTTTTTATCTTTACAAAAATTAAAACAGCCTTTATTAAACACGGATTCTGTTTATAATAAACTTATTGCACGTTTATTATAAACGGTATCCAAGTTTATTAAAAACGATATTCGTCCCTTTTTAAGTACGAGACGAAATGTAGCAGGCATAATTAACGACAAAATGGGGCAATAATCATCTGATCATTGCCCCATTCCAAATTCTTCTGATACTTATAAGTAACAGTATAAAGGTGATATCTATGTATCTATTTTTCTTATTATATTCATTTTATTTATGCCTTTTCTTTTCCCAAAGATACAACATAAAAAATCATTTGTCAAGTACTTCACCGGAAAAGCGGATATTCTTACTCTATACCCCGCTTTTAGTTGCGCAAAGCAGCTATCAGTTCTTCCACCGAAACAAGATTCTGTTCGCCGGTTTCCATATTCTTCAGCATTGCTTTGCCTTCATTCATTTCGTTCTCTCCTACGATAGCTACGAACGGAATACTCTTGGCATTGGCATAGCTCATCTGCTTCTTCATCTTTGCCGCATCCGGGAAGATTTCCGCACGGATACCTGCCGCACGAACTTTTGCCAGCATACTCATAGAGAAAGCAGCTTCTTTATCACCAAAGTTTACGAACATCAATTCCGTACCGTTCACTGCTTCCTTCGGATAAAGTTCCAGTTGATTCAATACATCGAAGATACGGTCTGCACCAAAAGAAATGCCGACTCCCGACACACCGGCCATACCGAATACTCCTGTCAGGTTGTCATAGCGACCACCACCGGTGATACTGCCGATCTGCACGTCCAGCGCTTTCACTTCGAAGATAGCACCGGTATAATAATTCAATCCGCGAGCCAGCGTCAAGTCAAGTTCGATCTCATTTTTCAAGCCCATTGTTTCCAGTGTGCCCAGAATAAATTCGCTTTCTTCCACTCCTTTCATGCCTGTTTCACTGGCTGCCAGCACGCTCTTTAGTGTAGCCAGCTTTTCAGTATTGGTTCCGCTCAGCAGAATGATCGGCTGCAATTTGGCAATCGCCTCATCACTGATCCCTTTCTCTTTCAGTTCCGCATTGACGTTCTCCAGACCAATCTTATCCAGCTTATCAATAGCCACTGTGATATCTACAATCTTATCCGCTTCACCGATAATCTCAGCGATACCGGAAAGAATCTTGCGGTTATTGATCTTAATGCACACACGGATGTTGAAACGGCTGAATACTGTATCGACAATCTGCATCAGTTCTACTTCATTCAGCAGTGAATCGCTGCCGACAACATCAGCGTCGCATTGATAGAACTCACGGTAACGTCCTTTCTGCGGACGGTCTGCACGCCATACCGGCTGTATCTGATAACGCTTGAACGGAAAAGTTATTTCATCGCGGTGCATCACCACGTAACGGGCAAAAGGCACTGTCAAGTCATAGCGCAAACCTTTCTCACAGAATTTGCTTGCCAGCTTAACAGCATTACGATTCAATAACTCTTCATCCGTGATGCCGGAAAAATAATCTCCGGAGTTCTGAATCTTAAATAGAAGTTTGTCACCCTCATCGCCATATTTCCCCATCAGTGTAGAAAGCATCTCCATCGACGGAGTTTCTATCTGCTGGAAACCATACAGATGATATACGTCACGAATCGTATTGAATATATAATTACGCTTCGCCATTTCTACCGGCGAAAAGTCACGAGTTCCTTTAGGAATACTTGGTTTTGCTGCCATGATATAATTACTGTTTAGTATTTTAATTGCGCAAATTTACTGCAAATTTCCGAGCAACGCTTGCATATATCTAAAAAAAACATCAATAAAAAAAGAACGCCTCCATAGTCTTTGAAAACGATGGAGGCGTCAAAACGATTAATCTTTTCTCTTAGTCTCTTCTGCCCATAGCAATCATAATGTAATAGATCAGCGTAGCCAATGAACCCAGTGCAGCAACTACATAGGTGTATGCAGCAGAGCGAAGAGCGTCTTCGGCTTGCGTATGATTGTATGAATTAGTAATGCCGGATGAACTCAGCCACACAAGCGCACGCTTACTTGCATTGATTTCCACCGGCAAGGTGATAAAGCTGAACAAAGTGGTGGTAGCAAACAGAATGATACCAATCCACAACAATTGCGGGAATGAGTTGAACAGCAGAATACCGCCCAGCAATACCCAAGTCATGATAGAGGACGAAAAATTCACTACCGGCACCAAGGCGCTGCGCATTTTCAACGGAGCATACATACGTGCGTGCTGAACAGCGTGTCCACATTCGTGTGCCGCTACGGCAGCCGCCATGATACTATTACTTTCATATACACCTTCACTCAGATTCACTGTTTTGTTAGCAGGATTGTAGTGGTCGGTCAGCTGACCGGGTGTATGAGTTACTTGTACATCGTAAATTCCATTGTCGTGCAGCATCTTCAGAGCTACGTCGCGTCCTGTCATACCGTTTCCTGTCGGAATTTTGGAATACTTCTTGAATTTGTTCTGCAAATTCATCTGTACCAACCAACTTGCTACGGCAATACCAATAAATAATACCCAATAAGACATCATATACTTTTCATTTTAATTATTACTCTATATTTCTATAAACAAATTGTTTGCCAAAAATAAAGGGAAACTACGTATGTAACGATAGTTTCCCTATGCTTTTATGAAGAATTAGCTAAAAATTAGTCAATTGTAAGTTCTACAACGTAATCAATATCTTTTGGTATCTCTGCAAGCTCCAGCAACACGCCTTCTTTATTTTTATTGAAGCGGACAGGTGTGCCGTTCTTAAACAGTACTGCTTTCTTCACCTTCTTATCTGCCAAAGGCAGGAACAGGGCTTTATCCTGCAAATTCAGAATGTGCACATACAGCTTGTTTCCTTTCTGCGTCGTCACTCCCCAGTCATGCGGAGCAACCGCACCGCCACGGGTTCCATAAATCGTTTCACCATATTGATTCATCCACTCTCCCATTTCTTTCAACCGCTGTACGGCTACTTCCGGAAGCTCTCCGTCGGGCTGAGGGCCGATATTCATCAACAGGTTTGCATTCTTTCCGGCTGCCTTTACCAGATAATGAATCAGCGTCTTCGTTGATTTATAATTTTGATCCGTAATCTTATATCCCCACATACCATTCATCGTTTCGCAGGTTTCCAAAGGCAGGTGACTTACACTTTGTCCGGAAAGTCCTGCGGTATTTTCTCCGGGCAGGTCACGTTCGAATATCTGAATATCTTCACCGGCAAAAGGAGTCTGATGATGATTATTTCCTATCAGGCAGCCCGGCTGTAGTTTATGGATCATGGCATATTGTTCCGGCAACTCCCAGTTAAAGCCGGGATTTCCATCCTGATCCCACCATCCGTCGAACCAAATGGCTCCTACCGGACCATAATTAGTCAGCAGTTCCGTCAGCTGATTGTTCATGAACTGATAATAGCTTTTCCAGTCTCCTTTCGGATTCGGACGTCCTGTACCCCGTCCTGTACGACCCCAAGGATAATCTTCCCGCGTCCAGTCAAGATGAGAGTAGTAGAAATGGAGTTTGATTCCCTGTTTGCTGCAGGCTGCTGCCAGCTCCTTGATGATATCCCGCTTAAAGGGAGTTGCCTTCACGATATTGAAGTCCGAATATTGGGTATCGAACATGGAGAAGCCGTCATGATGGCGGGAAGTCAGGCAGATATATTTAGCTCCCGACGCTTTGATGGCAGCCACCCACTTATCCGCATCAAACTTGGAGGGATAGAAGCCGCCTGCCAGTTTGGCATACTCTTTATAATTCAGATTATTATTTGTCATAGTCCACTCACCGGTGGCAAGCATGGCATACAGTCCCCAATGAAGGAAAATACCGAATTTATTATCCTGAAATTCTTCACGGGCTTTGAGGTTTTCTTCACCAGGCTGGTAAGAAGACTGTGCGTGGAGCCGGGAGGAGATTCCCAGACTCATACCTATTAAAAATAGGAAAGTAATGAAATGTGTTTTCATAATGCGTTATAGTTAATATTGGGGGTAAAGAAAAAACAAAAAGGCGGAGTAATTTCCATTTCTCCGCCTCTCATTAAGTTATAGAACAAAGGAGACCAAAAGCAATAGTATCATCAATTCCCCTCCTTCCAGGAGGAGACTTAAGATACTACCGGACTTTTTAGTCAGCCCCATTTCTTATTCTTCAGTATAACGTTCGATTGTCTGCGCTCTGTCCGGTCCGACAGATACAATCTTAATTTCCACACCAAGTTGTTCTTCCAGGAAAGTCAGATAAGCATTGAATTCTTCCGGGAATTCATCTTCGCTCTGCATCTTTGTCATATCTGTCTTCCAGCCCGGCAGTTCTGCATATACAGGTTCCACACCTTCAGTGATGTCATATGGGAAATAATCAATTTCCTCGCCATCTACCTTATAAGCAACACAAGCCTTGATGGTATCGAATGTATCGAGCACGTCGCTCTTCATCATGATCAGTTTGGTAACACCGTTTATCATAACGGAATATTTCAGAGCTACCAGGTCAATCCATCCGCAACGACGTTTACGTCCTGTTACAGAACCGAATTCATGTCCCAGTGTGCACATCTTGTCACCAGTCTCGTCGAACAGTTCTGTCGGGAACGGACCGGCACCTACACGAGTACAGTATGCCTTGAAGATACCGAACACCTCGCCGATACGGTTCGGAGCTACTCCCAGACCGGTGCAGGCACCTGCACAAACCGTATTGGAAGATGTAACAAACGGATACGAACCGAAATCGATATCAAGCATCGTTCCCTGAGCACCTTCGCAAAGAACGCTCTTGCCGTCTTTCAGATAGTTGTTAACCTCATGCTCACTGTCTACAAAATGGAACTGTTTCAGATATTCGATACCTTCCATCCATGCTTTTTCCAGTTCTGTGAGGTCATATTCGTAGTTCAGACTTTTCAGGATTTGTTCGTGACGAGCTTTCGCCGCACCGTATTTCTGTTCGAAGTTATGAAGGATATCACCTACACGAACACCGTTACGGCTAACTTTATCCGTATAAGTAGGGCCAATGCCTTTACCGGTTGTTCCTACTTTCGCATCTCCCTTGGCTGCTTCGTAAGCGGCGTCCAGTATGCGGTGTGTCGGAAGGATGAGATGAGCTTTCTTAGAAATATGCAAACGCTCTTTCAATGGGTGTCCCGATGCTTCGAGTGCCTCGGCTTCCGCTTTGAACAATGCCGGATCGAGCACTACACCGTTACCGATAATATTTACCTTATCTCCCTGAAAAATACCGGAAGGAATAGAACGAAGTACATACTTCTGTCCTTCGAACTCAAGTGTATGACCGGCATTCGGACCGCCCTGGAAACGAGCGACCACATCGTACTTAGGTGTTAATACGTCGACTACTTTACCTTTACCTTCGTCGCCCCATTGTAATCCTAATAGAACATCTACTTTCATTTTTCTTTTTTATTGTTGTTACTGACTTTTTTCCGTTTATTAGCTCTGTCGCACTTGCTGCACAATCCATATATATATAAGGAGTAATGCGAAAGTTGAAAGCGGCTTAATTTTGTATTTTCGATGGCATGCTGCAATTCCTCGTTCTGAAACTCGGTCACTTTGCCGCATTGAGTACATATCTGATGATGATGTGTCTCGCGATTGTATGATTTTTCGTATTGGGAGGAAGTGCCGAACTGATGCTTGATGATCAGCCGCGCATTGATAAGCAGAATAATAGTATTATAAAGAGTTGCCCGGCTCACCCGGAAATTCTCCTGATCCATCATTCTGGAATAGAGCATATCGATATCGAAATGTCCGTCGATGGAATAGATAGTTTCGAGTATGGCGTAACGTTCGGGAGTCTTACGATGCCCGTTCGCCGTGAGATATTCTGTGAATATCTGCCTTACTGTATCTTTCACATTTTGAGTTTCCATCATCAGCACAAAATTAGCGCGAACAAAGTTAAGCCTTTTTTGTGGAAAGCAAAAGAATTTCTGAGAATAAGTAATAAGTATTAAGTAATAAGTATTAGGTATTAACCGTAGCTACTTAGATTCCATGCGGCGGATATCCGCATGGTAATACTTAATACTTATTACTTAATACTTATCACTAGCTTCTTCTTTTACCATATTATAGAGCATCTGCTCCGCTTCCACTGTGGAATCTGCCATTCCTTCAACCATCCGGCATACACGGAAAGCATGTTCTTCGTTATGCTGCATATACTTACGGATAGCCAGAAGAGCTGCATTCCGCACATGATAGCTTTCTGAATGAACAGCGCAAAGTGCCTGGTCGAGCAATTCGCCGGAGGCTCTTTCTGTCATATCTCCCTTTTTCATCAAAAGACGGGCAGCCGTCAGGAAACCGCATGTCTGCACATATTCCTGTTCATCAGCCATCCAATGAAAAGATTTAGCAGGAGCATATGGCAAATGCTGGAAAAGATTCATACAGGTCAGTTCCGCAATCTCTATGTTACGGATACTTTCTACCCAGATATCAGCTATCTCGGGATAAAAGGTATCTACAGGCTGCAACATGGCTGCCATGATTTTGCATTCGCGAATGTCTTCTTTCCACAATGCCTGCGCCAGGTCATGGTTCTTTTCATACCCTTCGACAATCATCTTTATGCGGGGGATTTCGACTCCGAAATTGAGTTTGTATACCAATCCCTTCTCACGCATACTTTGGGACACAGCCCCGTTCATAGAGAGACGGAGCTGTGTTTTGATATCTTTCAGTTGTTCTTTTATATCCATTTTCAATATTAATTATTTACGGAAGGCAACGGAGAATAATCTTTGCTGTAACGCAACATTTGTTCTACATAGTCTTCGTCATAAGACACGGTAACATCCGTGATATTTCCATCCTTGTCAGTCACCAGTTCATAGACCGGATTTACAAAACCTTTGTAAGGAGCCAGATTCAGCTTCTTATAGCGTGCCAACACTTCGGCATGCAAAGCAGGATCAACCTTCACGGCATAATTTTCAACCAATGTACGGGCACCTTCAAAATCACCGGTCGATTTGATTCGCTGAATTTCAGCCAGCAGTTCACCGAACAACTGACGGACTTTCTCATAATCATTGACTACGACATAGGTCTTTCCGTCCTTCTTCACCATTTCGACCACTTTGTCGGGAGCTCCTTTTTCAAATACCCAGCGGGCAATCAACTGACGGTTGCGCATATGAGCTTCTTCGATATTATTTCCCGGTTCGATACGTACAAGTTGTGTCATCAGACCATTCATCAGGAAAGTATAATATTCAGCTTTATAAGCCTCTGCATCCGGAACAAGTTTCAGTTCTACCAGTTTCGGGTCAGCCACGTAGTACAATCCGAACAAGTCGGCACGTGCTTCTTCAATAGTAGAACCATACGCTTTCAAAGCGTCAGGGTCTACTCCCGGAAGCAATTTACCAGAACCATGTCCCAGACATTCGTGCAAGTCTGTATGAAGTTCACCTGTCAAGTCGCCATATTGGTCGATCCGCTGTCTCTCTTCGTTATTGCAGACAAACTCTTCATTGAACCCGTTACCGTGGGCAGCTTTATTATAAGCATCTGTGATATTGCCGATAGTAACTGACTTGGAGCCGTGATGGGCACGAATCCAGTTAGCGTTCGGAAGATTGATACCGATGGCAGTTGCAGGATACAAGTCACCGGCAAGAATAGCGGCAGTGATCACCTTGGCAGATACCCCTTTTACCTTTTCCTTTTTGAAAGATTTATCAACCGGCGAATGATCTTCGAACCATTGCGCATTGCTGCTGATAATCTCTGTACGGTGTGTAGCATCCAAGTCTTTGAAGTTGACCAGTGATTCCCAGCTGGCTTTCACTCCCAGCGGGTCGCCGTAGCTTTCTGTAAAGCCATTCACAAAGTCAATTCTTGAATCAAGGTCTTTCACCCAAAGGATAGCATATTCATCGAAGTCTTTCAGGCTGCCTGTTTCGTAGAATTGAATCAGTTTGCTGATCACAGCTTTCTGTGCATCATTTTCGGCAACCGTTTCCGCTTTCTTCAACCAGTACACAATCTTTTCAATCGCCTGAGTATAAAGTCCGCCTACCTTCCAGACTTTTTCCTGTATTTTTCCATCTTCTTTCACCAATCGGCTGTTGAGTCCGTAAGAAACCGGAGTTTCATCTTTCGGGTCTTTCATTGCTCCGTAGAAGCTTTCCGCTTCCTGCTGAGTGACTCCGTCGTAATAATTGCAGGCAGAAGTCAGCACCAAGTCTTCACCGTCCGCCTGATTTACACGCTTTGCCAGGATAGCCGGATCGAACATAACCGGGAAGAGCTCATCACAGAGTTGTTCGGCAGTCTGTCCTTCTGATAACGGAAGTAATTGGGCGTCTGTTCCGAGCACTGCCTGTTTCAAGAAGTCCTGCGAGAAACCGGGCACAAACTTTTCCATGCCGTAATGATGATGAATACCATTGGAGAACCATACCCGTTTGAGGTACACTTCCATATTTTTGAAGTCGGGAGCCGACTTGTCTCCCTTATAATTGGTGTAAACGGCTTCGAGCATCCGGCGGATTCTCAGGTTATATTTTCCGTTCTGATCAAACAGGATGTCGCGTCCTTCCAGCGCAGCCTGAGTCAGGTAATAAACCAGTTCTTTCTGTTTCAGCGTCAAGGTTTCGAATTCGGGAACCTTGTACCGCAATATTTGTAAGTCTGCAAATTGTTCCACTGTATAATCAAATTTATCTGCCTCGGCAGTTGTTGTTTTGGCCCCACCGCAAGATGCAAAGATCGTAGCGGTAACTGCCATCGAAATAAAATGTTTTTTCATAATTACTGATATTGATTAATTAAATAAGAAAAGGAATTATCCCCGAACTTTTCATTCAGAGGTAATTCCTTTTGGTCAGTATCGGAAAACGCAATTACTTCTTACTTTCAGCGTGTTTCTTGCGATATCCGTTAGGAGTTTCACCTACGTTCTTGTAAAATGCAGCGTAAAAAGATTGACGATTTGCAAAGCCAACCATTGCACTGATTTCTTCCACATTCTTGTCGGCATAACGCTTGTCTGTCAACAAATGCAGAGCGTCTTTCACTCTGTACTCATTCAACAAACAAGAGTAGTTCATACCAAAACGAGAATTCACTACTGCAGAAAGGTAGCGAGTATTGGTCTTCAACTCTTTAGCTAAATCTTTAGCTGAATAGTCAGGATCTTTATACTTCTTCTGAACTACTACAATGTTCAGAATCTTGTCATACAACTCGTCTGCCAGTTCCGGTCTGATTAATGACCGATATGCAGCCTTCTTTTCTTTCTTTTCCCTCAGATTGTAGGGACGTTTCTTTGGAGCTTCCTCCGCTTTTTTGTTCTCTAAATCACTCATTGAATTAACTGGTTAGGGTTTGTTTATTTGTTATTAATTGCTCATTCGCAACGTTACATGTTACAAATGTCTTACTTTTTTTTTAAACACACAATTATTTTGTGCATTTTTTTTCTAATAAAACAATCAAAAACCTTGAAAAAGAGGAATTAAGGGTGAATAATAAGAAACTTTAACTCTTGGAGCATTTAAATCAAAACATAAATCGAGACATGATAAAGATTGCTAAAGAAAAGCGTACCTTTGCCACAAAGTTTAAACAAATGTTGATGAAAGAAACTCTAAAATCATATTTCGGTTATGACAGCTTCCGGTCCTTACAGGAAGAAATCATCCGCCACCTGCTGAACAAGCAGGATTCACTGGTACTGATGCCCACTGGCGGAGGTAAATCGATCTGTTATCAACTGCCTGCATTGCTCTCCGAAGGTACAGCTATAGTGGTCTCCCCGCTTATCTCACTGATGAAAGACCAGGTAGAAACGTTGCAAGCCAACGGCATCGCAGCAGGAGCACTCAACAGCAGCAATGACGAAACGGAAAATGCCAATCTCCGCCGTGCCTGCATCGAAGGACGCCTGAAACTGCTTTATATTTCACCGGAGAAGTTGATAGCGGAAAAGGACTATCTGTTGCGGGATATGAGTATTTCGCTCTTCGCTATTGACGAAGCCCACTGTATTTCCCAATGGGGACATGACTTCCGTCCGGAATATACACAAATGGGAATGCTCCATCAGCAGTTTCCGCAGGTTCCGATTATTGCATTAACGGCAACAGCCGACAAAATAACCCGTGAGGATATAATCCGACAGTTGCATCTGATACAGCCCCGGACGTTTATTTCTTCTTTCGACCGTCCCAACATCAGTCTGGACGTAAAACGCGGTTTTCAGGCAAAAGAGAAAAATAAAGCGATTCTGGAGTTTATCCACCGCCACAGAGAAGAAAGTGGAATCATTTATTGTATGAGCCGTAATAAAACGGAAACTGTAGCACAAATGCTGCAAAAGCAGGGAATCCGATGCGGTGTTTATCATGCCGGATTGTCTCCGCAGCATCGGGACGAGACTCAGAATGACTTCATTAATGACCGTATTCAGGTAGTATGCGCCACCATTGCTTTTGGTATGGGAATTGACAAATCGAATGTCCGATGGGTTATTCATTATAATCTTCCTAAAAGTATTGAAAGTTTTTATCAGGAAATCGGGCGTGCCGGACGGGATGGCTTGCCAAGCGACACTGTATTATTCTATTCACTGGGCGATCTGATCCTGTTAACTAAATTCGCCACAGAAAGCAACCAACAGACGATCAATCTGGAAAAGTTGCAACGTATGCAGCAATACGCCGAAGCGGACATCTGCCGCAGAAGAATTCTGCTGAGCTATTTCGGAGAAACCTCAACAGAAGACTGCGGCAACTGTGATGTCTGTAAAAACCCTCCACAACGCTTTGACGGTACAGTCATCGTACAAAAAGCGTTGAGCGCCATCGCTCGTGCAGAACAACAAATAAGTACAGGGATATTAATTGATATTCTTCGTGGAAGTTATTCGGCAGAAGTTACGGCAAAAGGATATCAGGAATTAAAGACGTTTGGAGCAGGGCGAGACATACCACCTCGTGACTGGCAGGATTATTTACTCCAAATGCTACAACTGGGCTATTTCGAAATTGCCTACAATGAAAATAACCATCTCAAGATCACTCCAAGCGGAAGTGACATTCTTTTTGGAAAAGCGAAAGCAATGCTCGCCGTGATTCATCGGGAAGAAATCGTCACAGGAAAAGGGAAAAAAAAGAAGGTGGTCATCGCCAAAGAACTTCCTTTCGGTATCCCCGGTGGAGAAAACGAAGATTTATTCGAAGCACTACGGGGATTGCGGAAACAGATTGCCGATCAGGATGGTCTTCCGGCATATATCGTTCTATCGGATAAGGTGTTGCATCTGCTCAGCATTTCACGGCCGACTACCATCGAAGCATTCGGAGAAATCAGTGGTATCGGAGAGTTTAAGAAGAAGAAATATGGAAAAGAGTTTGTGAATCTGATTAAGCAGTTTGTATAATAATGTATTAAGCTGCCCCCCCTATCGATTTACCTTTAATAAAGAGTAACTTATTCAAGCGTAATCAGAAAGGACTATATAATAAGATGAGTAAACAAAAAGGGAAGCAATCGCTTCTCTTTTTTGTTTAATTCAAGAACATCCGATCCATTTAGCCTATAATCCATTTACTGCCCGGTATGAACGAGATAATCTTTGTCGTTATATAACAGCAGACAAATGTAGTCACTGCGATACATGGGATGGCGGCAACAGTAGGCAGTTCCAGCGTATTTTTGAATACTGTCGCCCATAATCCGAGCCAGAATATATGCATAAGATACATACCATAACTAAGTTTCGACATATCTGTTACGAAACGTGGAGCTTCCGGCCGGTTTATACAAGTGAAGAGAAGGAATGTACCCGCTGTAAGAAGTACACAGTTAATCGTACAGAAAGCCCATCCTATTTCTATGACAGGGGTAGAATGAGTAATTCCGGGAATAGCCTGTATATAGAATGAGTAAATAGTCAACGCAGCCCCGGCAACCATTGAAATGAGTCCTACAATGAAACGTTTGGAACGATCCCATTTTAAGTGTACACGTATGTAGTGTGCCAACACAAGATATCCAAGATAACCTGAGAAATACCACAACATATGGTATTCGTTCCAAAAACACTGCCCCCACACTTCACCAAACCAGCGATTGAAGTACGGCATACACGTTGATAACAGGAACAGTCCTATGAAGAAACGTTCTTCTTTTGCAGTGGCTTTACTCAACCAAGGAGATATAATAGGTATAAACAGGTAAAGACTTATCAGGGGATACATGAACCAAAGGTGTCCGGCAAGCGTCGGGAAGTTCAGCAATATTCGAGACATATCCTTTATTGATGTTTCGCTATCTATCTGTCCCCACAACATCGGTAGGATACTATAGAGTATCATAAATATGAAAAACGGTGGCAGGATATGAGTGAAGCGTCGGCGGTAGAACTGCCATGAAGTCTGTCCCTCCTTCATCGGTACCAGCAGGTAAGCAGAGACAATCATGAACAATGGTACTGCCATGCGTGAGAAACCGTCGTACACGGCCACCCACAATCGGTCTGCTTCACTGGCTAAATAAGATTGCGGTCCTGCCATGTCCGTAGATCCGGCAGCACCGTAAAAGTTTTCACTGGCGTGTACCACCATAACGAGGAAACATGCGAACACGCGCACGTAATCTAAAAAAACAATACGTTTCATTTTCTGTTTGGGTATTAGTTAGTAGTAATATGTTTTTAGTTTTGTCTTTTATTTACATTGTTTCAGCTGCTCGTGCAAATCAGCAGGAGGTATGCCCAGCGAAATAGCTTTTTCAAAGTCCATCTTTGCCAATGCTTTCTTTTTCTGTGTCAGATAAATATTGCCACGCAACAAATAGGCATCCGCCGAAGAAGGATTCAGGCGAATAGCTTCCTCCAAATCGACCAAAGCCAGATCTTCATGCTTCATCTCCCGTTCCACATCTGCACGGGCAATGTAAAGAGTCGCATCTTCGGGAGTTGCCGTAATCATCTTATTAAGAATTTCGAGCGCTTCCTTGAATTTTCCTTCTTTCTGTTCCAAGGTAGCCAGTCCGAGCCGACCGCTATAACTTTGCGGGTCAATCGCCAGCAAACGGTTATAATCGATTCGTGCCGCAGGGTAATCCCTCCGGAGTACATAGATATATGCCCGCATCAACAGCGCTTCCTTATTCTGCTTATCTTCGTCAAGTACCTGACAATAATCGGTATAAGCACGGTCTGTATTTCCCATTTCCAGATTAATCGCAGCTCGGTCCAGCAGGATAGGTACTGCCAATGGAGCAAAGTTCAGCGCAAAAGAATAAGATTCGAGTGCCTTATCATATTCACCCAACCGACGCTGTACCAATCCCAGATTGGAAAAAAGCATAGCATTCTTTGCATTCTTCGGCTCCAGTTTCAAAGCCTGAAGCAGTAGTTCTTCGGCTTTGGAAAGACTGTCCATTTCGATATATTCAATCGCCTTTTCTGATAATTGCTGATAGGTCTGCGCACACAGAGCAACCGGAAAGCTAAGAAATAAAATTAAAATAATTCTTATCATGATTCAAATATTAATCCAAAGGATAGGCATCAAAAGCGAACAACTCGGTCGACAGATAACGTTCTCCCGTATCAGGTAACAACGCAACGATTTTTTTGTTCCTGAACTCCGGACGCTGTGCCAACTGTCGGGCTGCATATACGGCCGCTCCCGAAGAGATTCCAGCCAGCAAACCTTCTGTTGCAGCCAATTCCCGCCCCGCACGAATGGCTTCGTCATCGGGCACACCGATCACTTCATCCACTACAGAAACATCATAAAGTTTCGGAATAAAATTCGCCCCGATTCCCTGTATGCGGTGTGATGCTGCCTGACCTCCTGCCAATATGGGAGACGACGCAGGTTCAACCGCAACGATATGAACATCCGGATTATGTTTTTTTAAGGCGCGTGCCACGCCGCAAATCGTACCTCCGGTTCCTACTCCGGCAACGAACACTGCCACTTCACCATCCGTATCCCGCCAGATTTCTTCTCCTGTTGTCCGCTCGTGGACAGCAGCGTTCGAAGGATTTTCAAACTGTTGCAGGATCACCGATCCGGGGATACTATCGCGCAACTCCTGCGCCTTGGCAATAGAAGCAGCCATCCCGCCCAAGCCATCTGTCAGCACAATCTGCGCCCCCAGTGCTTTCAACAGGTTTCGCCGTTCCAAACTCATCGTTTCGGGCATAGTCAATATCAGGTGATACCCTTTAATGGTAGCTACCATCGCCAGTCCGACTCCCGTATTTCCACTGGTCGGTTCGATAATGGTGGCACCGGGTTTCAGTGCCCCGCGGGCCTCCGCATCTTCAATCATAGAAAGAGCGACTCTGTCTTTTACGCTTCCCGCCGGATTAAAAGCCTCCAGTTTAGCGATAATATTCTGATTAAGACCATACTTTCCACTATATCCGGAAAGTTCCATTAGAGGTGTATTACCCACTAAATCTGTTAATTTATTCGCAATTTTTGCCATCATTCACCTCGTTTTATCAGGTTGATGCGCAAAGATACAGAAAAGAATTGTACCTTTGTCTCCGTTCAATATTTTTAAGTTTATAGATATGAAAAAGAGAATCCTGCAATTTCTCACGACTTATTTTTTGTTCGTTCTTCTGTTTGTCCTTCAAAAACCTATTTTCATGGCTTACTACCATGAACTCTATACAGACGCCTCAATCGGCGATTATTTCAGCGTGATGTGGCACGGCTTGCCACTGGATTTCTCACTGGCAGGATATCTGACTGCCATCCCGGGCTTCCTGCTTATCGCTTCCGCCTGGACGAAATCTTCCATACTACGCCGCATCCGGCAAGGTTACTTTGGAATCATCGCTTTTGTGATGTCCTGCATCTTCATCATCGATCTGGGCTTATACGGTTTCTGGGGATTCCGGCTGGATGCCACCCCGATCTTCTACTTCTTCTCATCTCCGAAAGATGCCATGGCAAGCGTCAGCTTCTGGTTCATATTACTCGGAATCCTAGCTATGCTGATCTATGCAGCCATCCTCTACGGTATTTTCTACGCCGTACTTATCCGGGAGAAAGCACCGTTGAAGATACCTTATCAGCGGCAGTATGTATCTCTCGTCCTTTTATTACTGACAGCTGCGCTCTTCATTCCTATCCGTGGCGGTTTTTCCGTATCGACAATGAACCTGAGCAAAGTATACTATAGCCAAAACCAACGGATGAATCATGCAGCCATCAATCCGGCATTCAGTTTTATGTATTCTGCTACCCATCAAAACAATTTCGATAAGCAATATCGGTTTATGGACCCGAAAGTTGCAGATGACTTGTTGGCCGAAATGCTGGATAAACCTGTGGCAGCAACAGACAGTATCCCGCAAATTCTAAATACTCAACGCCCGAATATCATCTTTATTATCCTCGAAAGTTTTTCTACACACTTAATGGAAACAATGGGGGGACAGCCGAATGTAGCAGTGAATATGGATAAATTCGGTAAAGAAGGAGTGTTATTCACTAATTTCTACGCAAACAGTTTCCGGACGGATCGAGGACTGGCATCTATTATCAGTGGTTATCCCGGTCAGCCGAGTACCAGCATAATGAAGTATCCTGAGAAAACGGACGGACTTCCTTCCATTCCTCGCAGTCTGAAAAATGCCGGATACAGTTTGGAATACTATTACGGAGGGGATGCAGACTTCACCAATATGCGCTCTTATCTGGTTTCATCGGGTATTGAGAAGATTATCTCCGAGACGGATTTTCCTTTGTCCGAACGTCAGGGTAAATGGGGAGCACCGGATCATACACTTTTCCAACGTTTCCTGAAAGACCTCAAAGAAGAGAAGCAGCAGGAACCTTTCTTTAAAATCGTGCAGACATCAAGCAGTCACGAGCCGTTTGAAGTTCCGTTCTACCGATTAGACGATAAAGTGCTGAATGCTTTCGCCTATGCTGATAGTTGCGTAGGAGATTTTGTGAGACAGTATAAGGAGACCCCGATGTGGAAGAATACACTGATCGTACTTGTACCGGATCATTTGGGAGCTTATCCGCGTCCGGTAGAAAATCCGCTGGAAGGGCATACAATTCCGCTAATACTGATCGGAGGAGCCGTGAAAGAACCACGAGTAGTAGACACATACGCTTCGCAGATCGATATTGCCGCTACGCTGCTTTCTCAGCTCGGATTGCCGCATGATGACTTTACTTTCAGCAAGAATATCTTTAATCCGTCTTCTCCCCACTTCGGGTATTTCACGGAACCGACACTGTATGGCATGGTGACTGCGGAAAATCAATTAGTGTACAATCTGGATGCCAACACCGTCCAGATAGATGAGGGGACAGAGAAAGGAGCCAATCTGGAAAAAGGCAAAGCCTTCCTTCAGAAACTATATGATGACCTGGCTAAACGATAAGATCAGACAAATCCACCTTTTAATAATACGATTTATTTTATGATAGAATTTCTTTCGGATATAGACACCCAACTGCTTTTGTTCTTCAACGGAATACATTCGCCTTTCTGGGATTACTTCATGAGTGCATTCA
Organism: Bacteroides sp. B1-V-101; assembly: GCF_023656585.1. Classification (NCBI taxonomy): domain Bacteria; kingdom Pseudomonadati; phylum Bacteroidota; class Bacteroidia; order Bacteroidales; family Bacteroidaceae; genus Bacteroides; species Bacteroides sp. B1-V-101. Next base: position 65,930 of record NZ_JAMOKH010000031.1, read on the forward strand.
CAGGTAAAGTTATATGGGTCCCGATGTATGCCAGTATCTTATATATACTGTTCAAGAATTTTCATTGGAAAGTGGCTTTGTGCTATGTGGTAGCGATCGCCCTCACTATCACGTTTGCCGATCAGATGTGCAATAGTTTTCTTCGTCCGTTGGTAGGTCGCCTGCGTCCCTCCAATCCGGAAAATCCGATAGCGGATTTAGTCTATATTGTGAATGGAAGACGAGGAGGAGGATTCGGTTTCCCTTCCTGTCATGCTGCCAATTCTTTCGGACTTGCCATATTTCTGATTTGCCTGTTCCGTAAACGCTGGTTAAGCATATTTATCGTACTTTGGGCATTTACCAACTCTTATACACGCCTGTACCTGGGATTGCATTATCCCGGTGATTTAGTAGCAGGAGCCATTATCGGTGGATTCGGAGGTTGGCTGTTCTACTTTATCGCCCACAAGTTAACGGCACGACTTCAGTCAGACATTTCTGCTCCTGGAAAAGGCGCCGGAATAAAACAAACGGAAGTTATGATCTATACCGGATTGCTGACTTTAGCAGGCATTATCATCTATTCCATCGTGCAAAGTTAGTTTATAACATGGGCAAAAGAAATATCATCCATAAGTTATTCCACAATCTCAAAAAGCCTGAAGGCTTTTGGGGAAGAGTCATTCTCCGGGAAATGAATAAACGGCACACTTTGCTTTCCGAATGGGGAATGTCACATATAGTATGGAATAAGGAATGGAATGTGCTCGACATTGGTTGCGGTGGCGGAGCCAATCTTACACAGCTGATGCATCGCTGTCCGCAAGGAAAAGCATACGGCATTGACATTTCTCCGGAAAGTGTCCTTTTCGCACAGAAGAAAAACAAGAAATATCTTTCCACCCGCTGTTTTATAGAACAAGGCACGGTAGACACGCTGCCTTATACCCATGAAATGTTCGACGTGGTCACTGCCTTCGAGACGGTTTACTTTTGGAACGATCTTCCGAAAGCATTCACCGAAGTAACACGGGTATTAAAGCGAAACGGACATTTCCTGATTTGCTGCGAACTGAATAACCCGTCAGTCAAAACTTGGACAAATCTGATTGACGGGATGATTATTCGTTCTTGTGATGAATTGAAATCCATACTCTTGCAGTCCGGCTTTATCTCCATTGCTTCATATAAGCATGAAAAAGGGCCTTTGTGCATAGTAGCCCGGAGAATAGCTGAGTAATAATCTTATCGGGCTAATACGATTTCTGAATAAGGAAATCCACCCCCTGGATATAATGACTCCCAGCTACCTTTTAGTAAATCATATACATAAATCAGCCTTCCATTCCGACTACCATCAAACAATACATAAAGCTCCTGTTTCTTAAAATCTTCCGAAACAAGTGTGGCTACTGAACACGCAGCACTAGAGAATGTGGTGAAAGGTTCATCCAGCATCTTTGTAGTCGGGTTCCATAGTCTAAATTCTGTTCCATCTCCCTCTGCTATTGTAGCACCATTTCTCTTCGATACGATATATCCGCCAACACGTGTATATTTAGCCGTTCCCATACCTTCTACAGGCTTAACTATCCAAAAAGGGATCAATGCCACAGCCTCTATCGGTTCGCCAACATATATACTTTTCTCTTCTATATTTTGCCCGTTCAAGACTACTGGTGAAAAAGTTCCATCGCCGTTATCAGCCGAACAGAGTATATTTCCATCACTCATTTGTATACAGGGATAACGTGACAATGCTTCAGCCTTCATCCCTTCGGGCAGCAGAAAACCATAATCAGGTTTCTCCGGCACATACATTCTGGTATAGGGCATCACATTAACTGTTTTAACAAATAAACGGTCTCCGCCTTGATATACCCCAAATACAGAGTTAGCGGTCGCTATCCCCATTGTTACAAGCTGATCAGCTCCCGGCTTTTCCCAATAGTTCATAGAAAGATCATAAAGTCCGGTCGTACGGCGATCATCCTTCGTCCATACTCCACTAAGGCTCCAGCTTCCGGGAAGGTTGACTACACAAGAGAAGTCTTGATTGTCTGCAAGTCGTACTATCTCTGCCGTCTGAGGCTTTTCAAGATTGATGTATTCGATAGCATGAGGACGGTGGGTATTGGAACGGGAATTAATGATACCATAAAGCTGAAAATCTTTGGGTGCCTGTCCATCCGCCACCGAAATCTTTCCTAAAGACATCATTTGACCGGAGCGGCGTAACAAGATTTCCGTTGTAGAAGCAGGCCAGTGTCCGGGAGCCAGAAAAGTAATGCTCGTAGCCGTCTTTTCCGTTATAACACCCCGTCCTCCTTTAGCATATCCTTCATGCAGCACTTCGTCTTGAAGCAGCCAGCGAATATCGAACATGATTTCATCATTGTCTTGAAATCCTTTCGCCATTATCGTTACCTTCTCACCGGGCTTGAATACTGTTCCCGAAGCAGGCATTACAACATTGGTTACTAAAATCGGTTGTTCGTCCTTGTCATCAGAACTACACGCTGCAAGCAGCAAACCCAACAGTAAGAATAGATAATTTTTTGTCATAGCACTTGTGTATTAATCTGTGCAAATGTACTGTTTTTCATTAGCAAATATCTTACTCTTTTACTTTTTAACAGTCCGACTAGTTTTTTCTCCCAACGGACTCATTTTCTTCAGTAAAAAAACAAAGAAACGGAATGAGCCAAAAAGAGGCTGAACTCCATTTAAAGAATCCAGCCTCCATATATCTTATTCAGAAGATCTGTTTAAGCCTTCTTGATATAGTCAACAATCCACTGTCCTACTTCCTTTGTACCGTATTTGGCACCATCGGCCACTTGAATTTCAGGTGTACGTACGTTTTCATCCAGTGATGCATCAACCGCCTTACGAATCAGCGCACCTTCTTCCTTGCAGTCGAAGTATTCAAATAACATAGCTACAGACAGAATCTGTGCCAACGGGTTCGCAATATTCAAGCCCTTCGCCTGTGGCCATGAACCATGAATCGGTTCGAATACTGGAGTACTTTCACCGGTAGAAGCTGAAGGAAGCAATCCCATAGAGCCGCTGATAACAGAACCTTCGTCAGTCAGAATATCCCCGAATGTATTTTCAGTCACCATCACGTCAAAGAAAGCTGGTTCTTGGATCATCTTCATGGCAGCATTATCCACAAACATATAGTCAGTTGTCACCTCCGGATAATTGGGAGCCATTTCCTGTGCAATCTGACGCCACAGACGGGAAGAAGCCAGAACATTTGCCTTGTCTACCACAGTCAGGTGCTTTCTGCGTTTCATTGCATATTCAAAAGCAACTTTCAGGATACGTTCAATTTCCGGACGAGTGTAGTAGTTTGTATCGTATGCTTTATCATTATCCTGATATTTCTCACCGAAGTACATACCGCCGGTCAGCTCACGGATGCAGATGAAATCCGCATTCTCAACCAGTTCCGCACGCAACGGAGATTTATGGATCAGGCATTTGAATGTCTGTACCGGACGAATATTAGCAAACAATCCCAAATTCTTACGCATTGCCAGCAATCCCTGCTCCGGACGAACTTTCGCAGTAGGGTCATTATCAAACTTCGGATCACCTACGGCTGAAAACAAAACAGCATCTGCATTCTTGCAAACCTCATATGTTTCTTCCGGGAACGGATCACCTACTTTATCAATCGCATCTGCACCGCAGATTGCATATTCGTAACTTACTTTGTGACCAAACTTCTCGCAAACGGCACTCATTACATCTACACCTTGTACCGAAATCTCCGGTCCGATACCGTCGCCTGCTAATACAGCAATTTTAAAATCCATGTTACTTTTCTTTTTATCTTTTATACTACTCAAAGTTAATTAATCTCTGTCATATCGGAAGCATCAAATGCATGTTAATATAAAATCAACTTATTCTTCAAGTAGATTCAACATCTTCATTGTTGCTTTGATGGCAGCCTCCGTCTGGTCGGCATCAAGTCCACGGGTACGGAACACCTGTTCGTCATAGTTCCAGGTAATTACTGTCTGCACAAACGCATCTGTACGTCCACCCGGTGGGATAGATACCGCATAATTCGTCAACATGGGGAATTTACGTCCTAACGTCACTTTATAAATTTTACGCAACGCACGTACGAAAGCATCATACTGACCATCGCCACTTGAACTTTCTTCGTATTCCTTTCCGTTTATTTCGATCTTTAAAGTCGCCATCGGTTTCAGACCGTGAGCCAGATTTACAAAATAACTCTTCAGCTTGACCTTCTCGCCTATCGCCCCGTGTTTCAATACATCCGATACAATATACGGCAAATCCTCCTGAGTCACCAATTCTTTCTTGTCCCCCAGTTCAATGATTCGCTCCGTTACCTTGCGCATGGCATCTTCATCGAGTTCCAGTCCCAGATCTTCGAGGTTCTTACGGATATTTGCCTTTCCACTTGTTTTTCCTAAAGCATACTCACGCTTACGTCCGAAACGTTCGGGAAGTAAATCATTACAATACAAATTATTCTTATTATCGCCGTCGGCGTGAACGCCTGCAACTTGTGTAAAGACATTCTCTCCCACAATCGGTTTATTGGCAGGAATCACAATACCGGAATAGGACTCTACCACCCGACTGACATCATTCAGGCGGCTTTCGTCAATATTGGTCATTGCATTGAAATGATCTTTCAGAATAGCCTGCACACTGGAAAGGGGTGCATTACCGGCCCGTTCGCCAAGTCCGTTAATCGTAGTATGCAGTCCTCTGACACCGCTCAACACGGCAGCCAGCACATTACTTACCGCCAGATCATAATCATTATGCGCGTGAAAATCAAAATGGGTATTCGGATAACGCTTCTTCATCTTCCGCATATATTCTATCACCTGCAGCGGGTTCAGGATTCCCAATGTATCGGGCAACATATAACGTCTGATGCTTGTCTGCTTCAAGCCATCCATCAACTGAAACACATATTCGGGAGAATCTTTCATTCCGTTACTCCAGTCTTCCAGATATACATTCACTCCGATATCCTGTTCATCTGCGTAATGTACTACGTTGATAATATCTGCGATATGTTCTTCGGGAGTCTTTTTCAATTGTTGGGTGCAATGTTTCAATGACCCCTTACAAAGAAGATTGATGACACGGCACCCGGTACGTTGTATCCAGTCCACCGAAGTATGACCGTCCACAAATCCCAACACTTCCACTTTCTGAAGCAGATTGCGGCGGGCCGCCCAATCACAAATCATCTTCACGGCTTCAAACTCACCTTCCGATACACGTGCTGAAGCAACCTCTACCCGGTCTACCTTCAAATCCTCCAATAGTAAACGGGCAATCATTAGTTTCTCATGGGGCACAAAAGATACTCCGCTGGTTTGTTCACCATCACGGAGCGTTGTGTCCATGATCTCTATTTTGACGCCTTGTTTTCCCATTCTTCTATTTTATTTTTATTGCTTAGCAAGAAGTCTATGTCATCCAGTCCGTTCATCAGACAAAGTTTCTTATAAGCGTTGATTTCAAAATGTTCACTCTTACCCGTTGCTTTATTAGTGATGGTCTGTTCGGGAAGGTTCACTTCCACTTCCATCTTCGGATCAGCAAAGATCGAGTCGAAGAGTTCCTGCAAAAATCCTTCAGTAACAACTACCGGAAGTACGAAGTTGTTCAACTCATTATTTTTGTGAATATCGGCAAAGAAGCTCGATACTACCACACGGAAACCATATCCGGCAATCGCCCAGGCTGCGTGTTCGCGGCTGGAACCCGAACCGAAGTTCTTTCCTGCCACCAATATCTGTCCGCTATACGTAGGATCGTTCAGCACGAAATCCTTGTTCAGCGAACCGTCGGCATTATAACGCCAGTCACGAAACAGGTTATCACCGAAAAACTTCTCTTCACGAGTCGTTGCTTTCAGAAAACGTGCCGGAATAATCTGGTCAGTATCTACATTCTCTAAAGGAAGGGGTACACAAGTACTTGTTATTATATTAAATTTTGTCTTAGCCATCTTTCTGTTTACAATTTAAATATTTACAAATTACGATTGAAATTACATCAGTTCACGCGGGTCGGTAATCACTCCTGTCACCGCAGCGGCAGCAGCAACCAACGGGCTGGCCAGTAAAGTACGGGCTCCCGGTCCCTGACGACCTTCAAAGTTACGGTTACTGGTTGATACTGAATATTTTCCTGCAGGAATCTTGTCATCATTCATCGCAAGGCATGCTGAACATCCCGGCTGACGGATTGCAAATCCCGCTTCAGTCAATATCTTGTCAATTCCTTCCTTACGAATCTGTGCATCAACCATCCATGATCCCGGAACCAGCCATGCGATTACATTATCCGCTTTCCTGCGTCCCTTCACTAGAGAAGCGAATGCGCGGAAGTCCTCAATACGGCCATTAGTACAAGCACCCAGAAATACGTAATCAATCTTTTTACCCAGTAACGATTCACCCGGCTGGAATCCCATATATTCCATCGATTTTTTGAAAGAAACCTGTGCAGCCTCTCCCATTCCTTCCGTAGTAGGAATGTTTTGCGTAATTCCCATTCCCATGCCCGGATTGGTTCCGTACGTAATCATCGGCTCGATATCCGCTGCATCAAAACGGACCTCCTGATCGAATACGGCGTCATCATCGCTCTTCAGCGTTTTCCAGTATTCCATAGCCTGATCCCATGCTTCCCCTTGCGGAGCATTCTCACGTCCTTTGATATATTCGAAAGTCACTTCGTCCGGGGCAACCATACCACCACGTGCTCCCATTTCAATGGACAGATTACAAAGAGTAAGACGTCCTTCCATAGTCAGATTGCGGATGGCCGAACCTGCATATTCCACGAAGTAACCGGTAGCTCCGCTGGTAGTCATCTTAGACATCATGTACAGAGCGACATCTTTCGCAGTCACTCCTTTACCCAGTTCGCCATCTACGGTAATTCGCATTGTTTTCGGTCTTGACTGAAGGATACATTGTGAAGCCAGTACCATTTCCACTTCACTGGTACCGATGCCGAAAGCGATAGCTCCCATTGCACCGTGAGTAGAAGTATGCGAGTCACCGCAAACAATCGTCATGCCCGGCAGTGTCAGTGCACGTTCCGGACCTACCACATGGATAATTCCGTTTTTAGGATGCATCATACCGAAATGGGTCAGACCGAAATCTTTCGCATTTTTCGTCAGTGTATCCACCTGAGTCTTGGAGATCGGGTCTTCAATCGGTTTATCCTGATCATGTGTCGGAGTATTATGGTCGGGCATACAGAATACCTTTTCCGGACGCAATACCTTGATGCCACGCTCGCGCAATCCGGCAAAAGCCTGCGGACTGGTCACTTCATGACAATATAAACGATCAATATAAAGTTGTGTCGGCCCATCTTCCACCGTAGTCACCACGTGGGCATCCCATATTTTATCAAATAATGTATTCATCTGTTATATCTATTTTTACTATGTATGATTTATAATTAATGCAGGGTACGTATTTCAGTACCACTTTCGCTGTTCCTTTATGCCTTGAATTTATTAATACAGTCAATATAAGCTTCTACCGATGCGGCTATAATATCCGTATTTGCTCCGAAGCCATAATAAATCTGATTATCATATTCCACCTGCATATGAACCTTACCTACATCATCACTTCCCTTGCTAATAGCCTGAATAGTGAATTCTTTCAATATCATGTGACGATCTACGATCTTTTTCAGAGCCTTGATGGCAGCATCCACCGGACCATTACCACTCGCACAAGCTTCAAACTTCTCACCGGAAATATTCAGTCCCAGACTAGCAACCGAACGTACACCGACACCACTTGTCACCTGCAAATACTCCAACTTAATACGATGATTCTGGCTGCGGTCTGCTCCTGCCAATACCAATACATCATCATCATTGATATCTTTTTTCTTATCGGCCAGTTTCAGAAACTCCTCATATACCTTATCCAGTTTTTCCTGATCCAGGTTAACTCCCAACAACGACAGGCGATTCTTCAATGCCGCACGTCCGCTACGGGCAGTCAGTACGATAGAGTTATCATCGATGCCTACATCATGCGGATCGATAATCTCGTAAGTTTCTACATTCTTCAACACACCATCCTGATGGATACCCGATGAATGGGCAAAAGCATTGCGACCTACGATTGCTTTATTCGGCTGGACAGGCATATTCATCAAACTGGATACCATACGGCTGGTCGGATAAATCTTCTGTGTATTGATATTGGTCTGAATATCGATCTCATGATGACTCTTGATAATCATTGCGATTTCTTCGAGAGCGGTATTTCCAGCACGTTCGCCGATACCGTTAATGGTCACCTCTACCTGACGGGCTCCATTCAGAACACCAGCAATCGTATTTGCTGTTGCCATTCCCAAATCGTTATGACAGTGAGTAGAAAGAATCGCGTTATCAATGCCGTCTACATGATCAATCAAATATTTAATCTTTGCACCATATTCGGAAGGCAGACAGTAACCCGTTGTATCCGGTATATTCACCACTGTGGCTCCCGCTTTGATAACCGCTTCTACCACACGTGCCAGATATTCATTGTCGGTACGTCCTGCATCCTCTGCATAAAATTCCACATCATCCACAAAACGACGTGCATACTTCACTGCTGCTACCGCGCGTTCGATAATCTCTTCCCGATTGGAGTTGAATTTATATTTAATATGAGAATCAGAAGTACCGATACCTGTATGGATACGTTTATGCTTGGCGAATTTCAAAGCGTCTACCGCTACATCAATATCCTTCTGAACAGCACGGGTCAAAGCACAAATAGTGGGCCAAGTCACCGCTTTAGAAATTTCAATCACAGAATTAAAATCTCCCGGGCTGGAGATGGGGAAGCCGGCTTCAATTACATCGACCCCCAAAGCTTCGAGTGCCTTCGCTACCTGAATCTTCTCCACTGTGTTCAACTGGCATCCCGGAACCTGTTCACCATCCCGAAGGGTGGTATCAAAAATAAATAACCTATTGTCCATCTTCTATCATTTTATGTTATTATTGGCTCAAAAAAAAACCTTTCACACTTGGAAGTGAGAAAGGCTTTCGTATATTTTCAGTATACACATTTACGCGCAGCACTCACTTCCACTAACCTTTGATAGTAGAATAATAATACCGCATAGTAGAATATGTATAAACATCTGATTCATTTTTTGTCTCTTTTATAGTTTGACGGTGCAAAGGTATGGATTATTTCTGTACTACCAAATAATACGTTACTTTTTTATCGAAAATAATTTCATTTCATAAGTTAAAGTCGGTTATTAGCAGAAAAGTATTACTAATAAAGCCCCGTATTTCATCAAACAGAAAAAGGGGGCATAGTGCGGACACACTATACCCCCTTTTAATTTATCGTTCTAAATCAATAGATTACTTTTTATCACAGCATTCCTTCTTTTCTGTGCAATCAGCTTTCTTATCGCAAGCAGTAGCACAAGAGTCTTTCGCCTGGCAGCAAGAGTCAGTTGCTTCAACAGCAACAGCTTCTACAGTTTCAACTGTTGTTTCTTCACCTTCAGAAGCGGCAGCGTTATTAGCTTTGTTACCAGAACAAGAGATCACAGCGAAAGAAAATGTTACTGCTACAGCAGCCAAAAAAAGTTTTGTTTTCATACCTTTTAATTTGCTTTAAACGTTTAATAAAATAATTGTCGTCGGCAAATATAGCTATTTTTTCCTAAACTGCCAAAACAAGAAATCCCCGCCAATCAATAAAGACTGGCGGGGCTTCTCTAAAAATGGCGGCTACCTACTCTCCCACTGTTACGCAGTACCATCGGCGTGACGAGGCTTAACTTCTCTGTTCGGAATGGGAAGAGGTGGAACCCTCGTGCTATAACCACCTGA